>DATHMF010000082.1 GCA_035487355.1 Terriglobales bacterium
AGGTTCTTCACGGCCACCCCTAAATATGAGCCAGCCTATCGTAACGCCACGTCAGTCGGAAGGCGGGGGCAGCTTTCACGGTGGGAGCAGCAACTCCGGTGGCGGTTCGCGCAATGATAGCGGTAGCCACAGCCAACCGAGCCAGCCGAGCGGGCGCAGCGATTCGCACTCCTCGGGTTCAGGATGGCACCGCTAATTAATCTTTTTCAGAATTCCCAGTATGGGATCAAGCCACCCCACGAAGTAACGTTCGTGGGGTGATTTGTTTAGGAATGCAATTTTTCGACCGGTTTACGGCTGCTCTCCTACTGCGATTTCCGTGGGAGTGTTTTTCTGTGACAAGCGAATGAGATCCAGACGGGCGCCATCGAGCAGGGCCTTCCAACTGGCTTCAATAATATTGGTAGAGACTCCTACCGTGGACCAACTCTTGCCGCCGTCGTGGGCCCACTGTACCAGCACACGGACTTTCGCTGCCGTATTGCTGCGCGAATCCAGCACACGCACTTTGTAGTCGGTAAGGCTGGCCTGTGTGAGATGAGGGTAAAGCGAGGAGACACATTTTCGAAGGCAAAGATCAAGCGCATGCACCGGGCCTTCACCCACAGCGGTGGTGGTGTGGATGCGATTTTCGTGCTCCACAGTAACACTGGCCGTCGAGGAAGAGCGCCCGCCTTCGGTCACTTTGGTGGTGACCTCGTAGTGCTTTACGCTAAAGAAGTGGGTTTCCGGGTGTAAGGCTTCGTGCACCAGCAACTCGAAGGTACCCTCTGCCGATTCGAGCTCATAGCCGAGGAATTCCATCTGCTTGATGCGCTGCAGAAGTTCGCGTCTTCCTTCTTCACTGAGACGTTCTTCCAGGCCGCGCTGCTTGAGCATATAAAGAATGTTGCTTTGTCCCGATAGGTCGCTCACCAGCACGCGCTGGCTGTTGCCCACGGCACCCGGGGCGATGTGCTCATAGGTTGCAGAGTCTTTAAGAATGGCGCTGACATGGATGCCGCCTTTGTGCGCAAAGGCGCTCTTGCCGACAAAGGGCTGGTCACCACGCGGGGTCAGGTTCGCCACATCGGCAATTGAGCGGGCCAGGGAAGAGAGATGGGCAAGCTTTTCAGTGCCGATGACCTGGTATCCCATCTTCAATTCCAGATTAGCGATGATGGAGCAGAGATTGGCATTGCCGCAGCGCTCGCCATATCCGTTGATGCAGCCCTGGACATGAGTGGCGCCCTGCTCGACGGCCGCCAGGGTGTTGGCCACAGCGACGTCGGAATCGTTGTGCGTATGAATACCGATAATCCCGTCGAATCGGCGGCGGACCTCGGCCACGACCTCGGTAATTCGTCCGGGAAGCGTTCCACCGTTGGTGTCGCACAGGCAGAGAACATCGGCCCCAGCCTTCTGGGCAGCTTCCAGCGTTCTGAGTGCGAAATCTTTATTGGCGTTATATCCATCAAAGAAATGCTCGGCGTCGTAGACGACTTCCTTGCCATGCTCCTTAAGAAAGCGCACAGTCTCGGAGATCAATTGCAGGTTTTGCTCTTCGGTGACGCCCAGCGCACGCCTGGTGTGCAGCTCCCAGCTCTTGCCGAAAATGGAAACCACGGGCGTGCCGGTCTCGATCAATCCAAGAACACTTGGGTCGGTTTGCACGGTATTTTTTGCCGTGCGAGTAGAGCCGAACGCGGTAAGCTTGGCGTGATGAAGCTTCAGCTCCCGTGCCTTGACGAAAAATTCCTTGTCCTTGGGGTTGGAGCTGGGCCAGCCGCCTTCAATGTAGTCAATACCGAGTTCATCCAACATCTGCGCGATGAGGAGCTTGTCTTCCAGGGAGAAGGAAATGGATTCGCCCTGGCTTCCATCGCGAAGCGTGGTGTCAAAGGTAAAAATCTTCATGCAAAGTATACGTAACGAGCAACTTCTATTCTCGCCGAAGTCGACCGCTACGGCAAACCCAATATGGGCCTTGCTAAGAATTGAACCCAAAAGTGAAATGTAAAAGAAAAGCCTCGTCCGAAGACGAGGCTTGGTGAAAGAGAGACAAAAGACTTTACTTAATCATGCCGGCCGGCAAAGTGGACCTGCCCGCGGATTTCACCACCAGGGAAATTCGTAGTGTGAAGGTTTACATAGGTCGCGCCCTCGCCCACCAACCGCAGGGCAGTAACGAGATCACCGACTGTAACGTTCTGTTTCGTAGGGCCAACAACATTAGCTGCAGTGATGGTACCTGTTATCGTCCCTGAGGTGGCTGCAGGGCACGCCGGCTGGGAGTCGCCACCGCACAGGAAGACCATCACCCCCCCCGACTCGGCTGGAAAGCCAAAGTGAATGTGTGAAAAGAGGGGCATGGAAGTCAGGTTCTTAAAGGTAAGCGTGAAGGTAACGGTGCCATCCGGGTGAACGGTCATTTTAAATGTGCCCGTGGCGGGGGTGTTGATTGGGGCTCCCCCAACCGACGTTTCATTCAGGCCGTTCAGACTCGTCCTGAAGAAAACACTATCGTCATTATCGGCAGCCGAGCACAACATGCCAAAGCAAAATACACAGAGAACAACTAACACAAGTTTCTTCATCTTAAGATTCTCCTCGTGACAAAAGTTGGGACAACGTACAAAAGCCTGGAACAAAATGGAGTCGAGTTGACTTAATGCAGCGCTTTTTTGTCTCAAATTCCCTGACGAATTAAGAGACGAGTTATTTACTCAACATCTTTACAGCCAAAGGCTCCGCAGCCAAAACGCGGCTGCTATAGCCTCCCTTTTGATTCGCGCGGAACTACGCTCATCAAAAGTTCACCCACATTCAAATCAATGTGGCGGGAGAAGTATAGAAAAGGCAAGTTCTGGGATTTGTCACTTAAATGTAATATTTTTGTTAATTGAGTATTAACGTTAAAAGCGGTTCAGAGGTTAAAAACCCTTGATTCTATTGAGTTTTACCGGTTATTTCACAGGATGGACTTTTTCCGGACTGCCATCTGCAACGGAGCACTTTACGGTAAGACTGATTTTGCTGCTCGATTCCACCTGTACGGCCTCACCTTTTGACATGTAGGGTTGCAGCACCGCAGGATTTGCCCACTCCAGGTCCCAGCCGTTCTCGATGGCCAGCACCGTATACTTGCCAGGCAGCACCGAGGATAGCTCGAAAGTACCGTCGCTATCACTCTGATCGCGGCGAAACAGGGGCCAGTTGTTCGCCGGGTCTTGCGGCACAAGCACAATCATCGCTCCAGCGATGGGTTTGTTGTCGCGTCGCACCACACCTTCCACCCGGCCGTTTCCTTTGGAAGCTACCAGCGCGAGTTGGACGTGATCAGAGCCGCTGATTTCAACCGACTGGCCCACCACCTTGGCGTTGAGGGCGGAGATACTCTTCAAAATAAACCCTTCAGAGTTGAGCAGAATAAGGTCGTAGTGTCCCGGGCTGACCTCCGGCGAATCAAACTCTCCCTTGGGCGAGACAGGAATCTCGAACTGCTGGCCGGACTCACGGTTGTGAAACTGAAGCGATGCTTCCTGCGGAGGGTTGTGCTGGTCGTCAAATATCACGGCGCCGGTGACAGTTGCGAGTTCAGAGCCGACAGCGGCATCCACGGCGCCGTTGCTTTGTACGTTCAAAGTCTGGTGCCGGGAGTTTGTGCTTATCCCTCCATTTTTCTCTTTCGATGTTTCCACACCCATGTCGTAACGGCCCGGAGGTATGCCGGAAATCTCAATCACATTTGGGGAGATGTTCTCAATTTGGGTTTCCACAAAGGTCACGTTGCCCCCGATCAGAGTTTGTTTTAACGTCGCTCCCTCGATCCCAAGAGATGAGTTCGGGTTCTGATTGCTCAATCGCAAATGGATTGCGGGCACGGCCCGTAAGCTGATATCGGCTGTGAGGTGGTCGCCCCAGCTCAAGGTAATAGGTGTGGCCGCCTCTGGTTCAATCGTCTGCCGGTAATACGTGATGGGGTAGGCGACATCGAGTTCAGAATTGTCAGTTGTGGCAAGCTTTGCCACTCTGCTTCCCGAGGGATCGTGGTACGCATACCAAGGTTTGGCCGAAACGGCCACGAAATAGGTCCCCGTGGGAAGATGGCCGAAGTGGTAGGACCCCTGGTCATCGGTCGCTCCGTGAATGCTGAGGTCGGTGGTACGCTCTCCGGTATCGGAATGCCGAACGAACAGCATGACCGCGGCGTTACGTATCGGGTCATCCTGCTCGTCCGTGACCCTTCCGGAAATCGAGCCTTCAGGCTTGAGACGAAACAAAATATTCTCTGAGGTTTTCTCCGGTCCGACTGCGATGCCTGTAGAGAAGGGGCCGTGCCCGTCGAACGCTTGCTGCGGAAATCCCCTGTGCTTTGCCGCCAGGGTATATTTGCCGGGAGCAACGTCCTTAAACAAGAAGTGCCCATTGGCTTCCGAAACTGCGGTCTGGAGTTGATTTGGGTTGCTGGTGGAGGCAATCACGACCTCTGCGCCTGCAATGGGCTCACCGTTAAGTGCGTGGACCACAGTGCCGTTGATTTGAAAGCCACTTGGTGCAGCAGAAGGCGGTGCAGCCGGAGCAGGCGCAGGCGTAACCGGTTGTTGCGCAGCCAGCCCAAGCGTGAGAAACAAGAGACAAATGGATCTCGATAGCAAGCTGATTACTCTCCTCTTGGAATCAGACCAACTCTGACGGTTGTCTTTTCATTGGGCTGAAGGCTGACTTGGGCCGCTTTGGAGGCATATTCGCTCAGAACATCAGGATTGGAATACTCAAGTCCATCCAGACGGTCAAAGGCGAACACCTTATATTCACCGGGAGCAAGTCCATCAATCTGGAAGTCACCGTGATCGTCAGCAACAGTCATTTTCGGATCGAGCGGGGCATAGTCGGGAACAACTAACACGGCCGCTTGCCCGTCATTCTCCTGCGATTGCACGGTCCCACTCAGTGTGGCGCTGTCGTCTCGCAGTACGATCTCCATCGTAGAAGATTGGCCCGGCGTTACTGTCAGCTCTTCCCGCAAAAGGTCTGCGCCGCCGTATTGGATAGACTTAACATACAAGGAAAGATCGTTCGAATTGTTGGGAACCACCTCAACCTTATATTTGCCGGCTTCGACATTGCGCAGCACAAGCAGCGGGTTTCTCGGCCCGCCTTCAACATTGGCGGTAAGATCAGGATGGCCAATGTCAATGGGATGAAGATTGACGGAGGCTGGAACAGAGCCTACCCTTACGACGCTGCCTCCTATGGTGCCAACCCCCTCAATTTGGGGTTCGGATTGGAATTTGGTTGTTTCCACGCGTACCACAATGGGAATGGATAGTGCCGGCGTCAACGAGAGGCGCAGGTTTTTTGCGTTTGTGGTTGCGCTTACTGTGAGCTCTGCATGCAGTAGACGCTCGAAAGTGTCCTTGGCGTCAGCCTTGATGGTGCAAAGACCGGCTGCGACAATCCGCGCCTCGAACTTGCCGGTTTGCGGATCAAATTGCTTTTCGAGAGCCACATCATCTCCAGATTGATTCAGGAATTGCACGTCCGCTTCCTGTCCATGAGGATAGCCGGTGATCACGCCGGCAACGGAAACTACTGGTGTTTGTCGAAGCGTGAAATCCATCTGCGCGTGCTGGCCGGGCGCAAGTCGAATGGGCTCGGCTTCGGAGAATTCCGCAACCCCGGGATAATAAGTGACCGGATAGGCAACATTCGGATTGCTCCCAAATTGGGGCTGATCGCGGATCGGGTAAGGAACAGCGGCAAGGTAGTATGTGCCAGGAGCCAGGTTGGCAATGCGAAACTCGCCGTCTTCATCTGTGCCCAGGGTTTGTGGCTGCTCCTGCTCCTGCTGTAGCGCCTGCAACTGTTTGCGGCCATTTGCCCTAAGCAAGCCGCTGATTCTTATGATCACCCCTTCGAGCGGTTCTCCGTTGGCATCCACAACGTGTCCGGTAATCACCGCTTCCGGTATAAGTTTTATGACCACAGCAGGCGCATCCGGGCCAACATCAACGTGGTTTTCCCGAGGCCAGCCTTCATTCAGCTCCTGTTGATTGAAGAAGCCCGGTTTTCTCGCGATCAGGGTTGTTCGCATCTGCGGCAGCCCCTCGAATTTGAAACGGCCTTCCCGATCAGTAAGCATTGTGCGCTGCCGGTAACCGGGGTCAAAGGCGTTTGGGTCGTCCTCCTCCCCCATGGGTGGGTGAAATACCGGCGCCTGATTCGAACTGATCTGCACTAACGCCCGGCTGACCGGTTCTCCGGTCACAGAATTCACAACCGTGCCACTTAAAGTGTAAGAAGATTTTTCTGTTTCGTTCGAGGATAGGAAGGTGCCAGAGTTGATCTGTGCTTTCGCCGGCGGAACAAAAACAGAAGTGCCAGCCAGTAGGAAAAAAGCCACGGAACAAAAATAGAAACAACTCGGGATTCGGTACATGTTGAAAACATTAATTATATTACTGTGGAATTGATACAAGCCATGTCCAATCTAAGAAGCTTCACCCGGTTTTCAGGGTTTGTTTGACGGCAGGGATTGAGTGGTTTGATCCGATGGTTCACGCCCTGTGGTCTTTTCAGCCAGATTGGAAGGCTGACCGTAAAAGAAAGCCCGGACTCGAAAAGACAACTTGGCTTCGTAAGGAAGGTTATAGGTAATTAACGACGTAGTGCCCGGATCCAAAAAAGAAGAGACTTTGAAGTCGGAATTTGGGTCTGACTTGATTTCAATCAAATACCCATCTTCATCCTTAGCATGGTCTTTCCACTCCAACTTTACCCCGGCAGGTGGAACAAGTGTTGCCTTCAGATCCGTAGGCGCGGCCTGAGCAAGAGTTGAGGCAGACTTGACGGAATATCTGGTTTCTGTTGGTGCCGATGATGGACCAGTTTTGATGCCTTTGCGGGGAGCTTGTTGAGATCCCTTCTTCCCGGTCGTAATCTCGGCGATGTTGGAAGCTTCTCCAAAAAAAGGGAGCACACGGAAGATGAACCTGGTCTGCGGCATGAGATTGGGATGGCGATACCTGGCCTCGCTGGCAGGAACTGCGGCGATGGTGATGAATTCATTGTCGGCATTGGGACTGTATTCCACAAAGTAGCCGGCGGCATGGGTAGCGTTGTTTTTCCACCTCAAATCAATGTTGATGGGGTCGGCTAGAGCGGCGGTCAACTCGGTAGGCGCGGCGAAGGTAGCCGCGTCTAGGCTGACGTTCGGCTTTTCAGATTGCGATGCTGAACATCCCAACAACACAAAAACAGTTACCAGCTCCAAACTGCAAACTGCAAGCCAGCCCAGCAGAGGACGACTGTGCCTCGAAAATACAAAGCTGAACACTTTCGCAAACGTAGTTTTTATTAACTCATCTGTCGAAGAGATGATCATAATGATGACTCGCTGCTATTCATAAATCTGGTCTGCCCCCTCAAGAGGGCAGGCCAGGATTGAAGTAACGGGGGAGGATTGTTTACTGTGCTCCTTTTTTACTGCATGTAGTTTTACTGCATGTAGTGATGGATGTTCTTGAACATTGCTCTCGATCTGCCGCCCGGCGGCAGACCGTTGTTGTAGGTTCCGTTCTTGAAATAGAAATCAAAGCCCACATTATTATGGGTTCCTGACGACACCAGGGAACCGTTGATCCACAGGAAAAACTTGCGGGTCGCAGGATTATAGGCTGAGTTCACGTGGAACCATTTGTTGGCCATACCCGAAGCTATTGTCGGACCGACGCCGTTGCGGATGACGCCCGGGGTGTTCACCTGGAGATAGACAGGCTCATGCGCCGTGTTGCTCTTGATCTGATGGATGGCCGTGTGCTGGGTGCCGGCGTCAAACATCATGTCCGCTTCAAACTGGTTGAAGGTATGCTCGTTGGGAAATGAGGCCCAACGCAACTCTACCCGCTGCTCGCCGGCAAAGACCGTCGTGGTGATAACGCCGCCCACATTCGTGTAACGCTGGGCCAGCGGTGCGGACGTCCGGTTCTGCACCGTAAAAGCAGGATGGATCTCTGTCCACTTGCCTGGCCCGAGAGGGCCCGCGCTGGCGTTTACTAAGAGTAGAGCGCAAACGCCCAGTCCAAGGACGGCGCTCTTGATGACTTGCTTCATTGTGTTTCCTCCGTTGTTCGTTGTTGTAAACGTTTTCATGTCGTGCGGAGACCCGTACAATAAGTATTCGTCATTGACGAGTCAATACAAAATTTGAAAACTTCTATTCAGTGAAACCAAAAGATATTGTTACCGCGTCCAGAACTTGAAGTTCTTGTAATGGGTTTCCGATTTGGCGCCCGTGATGCCGTACACGCCGTTCTTGAAATACCAGACGGTCGAGAGCGGGTGAGGATCGTGCCGGGTCAGCACCAGACTGCCATTGATCCACACGCGACCGTTGCCGCTGACCGGGTCATAGGCAACCAGCATGTGAAACCACTTACCCCACATGGCGGGGGCGATGATCGTGGATCCGTTATCATTGCGCAAGTTTCCGCCGGGAAGCACCTGCACGTAGATGGGCTCGCAGGCGCACGCGGTGGCATGAACCTGCATGATGGCGCTGCCCTGGGAACCAGGATCAATATTTACGTCGGCCTCCCACATATGCTCTTTAACCGTCCAATCGAGGTTCCAACGCATTTCTGTGCGAGGACCAGTTTTGGTGGTAGATGTGAAGCCTTTGTCACCTTTAAAAATCCACGCGTTGTACGTGGGACCGGCGGTAACCGAAAACCTGGCGGATTCGGGCAGGTTAAAAGGATGCTGAACTTTGTAAGTATCGGTGTATGGGGTGAAGCCGGCGTGCGGATCGGCTGGGGGAGCAGCCTGCACCTTTAATGCGGGACGCCCCACAAATAGAGCGCAAACGCCGAGAACGGCGGCGACGCTCGTCACTATTATTTTCTTCATCGTGTTGTTCTCCGTTGACTTTGTAATTTTTTAACTGTTTTCAAGAACTTGAGAAACCTTTGCCCTGGACACAACTTGCCGTCGCGTATCGAGGCAGGATGGTTCAACCTGGCTTAATCTGGAAGTGTCGGAACGGTTACAGAAGGTTAAAAATGAAAATAAGCTGTTTTGCTTCAGTTATTTAGAATGGGGTCTTTAGTTTAACGTTAATTGCTTCAATTGGGCTTCGGGTGGACAGTACCCTAGGCCGGTTGGGGACTGCTGGTCACAACTGTGCCAAGGTTAGGAACGGAATATTTTCCATCCACGCCAAGCTTTCTATTTTCCGAAAAGGGGAGAGGGAATCCGTTTTTTTGCTGGCTAAAGCTAACTAGATTTTTTGTTTTAACCCCATAAATTTCAGTTATACTTGGGGCGCTCTGTTCAGCTCAGGTTTGCAGCTGGGCTAGAGGTGTCGTCCCAAGCAAGTCACACCAAGCCCGAAACCCTAACCTTATCCCAGAGAATGAAAGGACTTTATTCTCTTACGAACCAGCAATCCGCGTTAGGATGGCCACAAAAACTCATCCGTGCGAGGTAATGCAGCCCAAGACCCTCCGGCAGCAAGTCTCCTCCGCGCATATGCGAGACCGCCTGGTTTGACAAAGAATGGAGAACATTTTATGAAGCAAACCATCCCAGTTCTTGTGCGCAAATTTCCTTTAAGAATGGCCATGGCGCTGGCTGCCGTGGTCATGCTTGTGTTTGCTGTGAAACCTGTTTCTGCGCAGTCCGTGGCCAATGCCGGGTCCGGCTTGCGGGAGCTTATTGAGCTTGAGCGCACTACCCCCGGCCTTAATCTAAAGAACGCCGAAACAAAACTCCGCGTTGCAGGCGGCAAAAAGGCGACAGGGGTTTTCCGCCTTCATGTGGATGCGCAGAACCGAGTCCTAACGAACGTATACGCTGATGGGAGCGTTTCGCTGGCAAGCGTTAAAAACCTCATCAATGGCGCGGGCGGGTCTGTGGTTGCGATAGATTCCGCGTACAGTAATGGCGTCATTTCCGCGTATCTTCCAGTTGCTGGAGCGGAAAAACTTGCGCACACATCGGGTGTGAGCTCATTGCATCTTGCGCATCGCGCCGTGACCCACGTTGGTTTGGTAACTTCGCAGGGAGCAGTAGTATTGCGCTCTGACCTCGCGAACAAAAGAGGCTTCAACGGCGATGGCATTACCGTGGGCATTCTCTCCGACAGTTTTAACACCAGTGGCGCCGCCGATACCGCCCTCACTGACGTAGGTACTGGCGACCTGCCGAATACGACGGCGATTCCGGGCGGCGAAGGCCTCAAGTTCCTTATCGAACTCGATCCCACGGTATTTGGGCCGGGCACAGATGAAGGCCGTGGTATGGCGCAAATCGTGCACGACATGGCGCCGAATGCCTCGCTCTGCTTCGCCACCGCGTTTAGCAGCGAGGTAGATTTCGCCAACAACATTCGCACACTTCGTACGAATCCGGCTTGCAATGCCGATGTAATCGTCGATGATGTGGCGTATTTTGATGAGCCGTTTTTCTCGGATGGCATTCTGGCGCGGGCGGTGGATGACGTCGCCACCAGCGACACTCTGCCTGGACACAAAGTGGCATACTTTTCATCGGCCGGCAATGAGGCCAAACAGGGATATGCCTCCGACCTTCGCATTATTCCGGATGCAACCGCGCGCACCATCTCACCGGCAGCCTTGGGCGTGAACCTGAGTACGGTTCCTGCGGCCATTGATACCACCGGCGGGTTCCACAACTTTGATGCCACCGGCGGCGTCAACATTGCGCAAGATTTTGCTTTTGCCGACGGTACTGCTTTTTCTTTCCAGTGGGATGATCCTTTCGATTTGAGCCCTTCTGGAATTACTACCGATCTGAACCTGCTGTTTTTTGACCCTGCCACAGGAAACTTCGTCTTTGCCGTCAGTGACGATAACTTCGCTACCAACCAGCCTCTGGAGCTCTTTGCTTTGAACTCGGGCGGCGGGCCGGGCACCTTTGGCGAGCTGCTTATGGTAGTTGCCAGAACCGGCAAGGGCACCCACTTGGCCAAGCGCATCAAGTATGTGGCTTTTGGCAATGTGATTGATTTCAATGGTGTGATAACGGCGCAGACCCCCCTTACCTTTGGACATCCTGCAGCGCGCGGAGCTAATGGCGTCGCTGCTTACGTCTACGACACTGATCCGGCATTTGACGGCTTCACGCCAGCCTACGAAGGCTTCAGCTCACCCGGTCCGGCCACGATCGTGTTCGACAAGAACGGAAACCGGCTGGCCACTCCTGAAATCCGCAAGAAGCCGGACATCGCAGCGGTGGATGGTGTTAACACAACATTCTTCCCGGAAGGGCCAGGCAATGATTATGAGGCTATCGTTGGTTTGCCAGATGGTTTCCCCAACTTCTTCGGAACTAGTGCGGCTGCTCCGCATGCTGCCGGAGTCGCGGCGCTGGTCATTCAGAAGGCCGGAGGCCCGGGATCTATCTCACCTAGGCGCGTGAGCAGGATCTTGAAAGATTCGGCGCCGCCGCGGGACAGTGACCTCTTCTTCAGTGAAGCTGTTGCTGCCAACAATGATGCGACCGTAACTGTGACTGCAACAGGCGAAGATCTAAGAGCTGTTGGATTGAGTGATAACTTCTTCAAGGTGACCTTCCACTCCAGAAGGTCCGGCCAGACTCTCGACTCTCTCACCATTGACCTGACTGGAACGGGACTGTTGTTCGATCCCGTGGCGCATCCGGTACATGTGGGAACCACGACCGATCCGGTCATCAGTTCTTCCACACCCGCCACCCCCTCGGGAAAGGTGACGCTGAACTTCAGCGGATTTACCTCCGGCCAGTCGCTGACGTTTGGGGTTGACCGTGACTTTGCCAACGTAAGCGGCAACGTGGTCGAATTCGGCGGCAATTCCGGCGATGAGATGGGAGGAGCAACGGTGACCGCAAAACTTTCGTCCAAAGGAGACCGTGACCACGACTCGGATGCCTTGACGGGAGTATTCCTCAATGATCTCGATCGGGGATACCAGATCTATGATGGCTTCGGTCTCATTGATGCGGTCAATGCCCTGCGGCTTACGCGTGCTCACGAAGGCGGGGATGACGAATAACAAGAGATTCTTGGTGTCTTGAAGGATTTCTGCAGAAACAATCGGTGTTGAAGGAAATTTCCTTCAGCACCTTTTTTTGCGCAATGCGCAGCGTGTGCAGAATTAATATAGCGTCCCGGCATACGACACTGCTGCTTCTAGCGTCATTAGGCGCGCAGTTCATCGGCCAATTTCCAGCTTGACACTGGTATGCTCCTCGTTTAGAACTACTACCCACAATAGTAGTTACTGGCTTAATGTATCTCTTCACGGACCCTTCTTAAGTAGGCGTACAGCTTCACGGTACGTCTTTACCCCGAGAACCACTTGAATGTCTTCTAAGGAGCCTCAAATGAAATCCCCCCGAGTAGTTATGCTGTTGTTTTCCATAGTGCTGCTGGCTTCAATGGCAGCGGCCCAAAACCAAAACTTAACGTCGGACGGTGTTACCGCACTGAGTTCTCCTCTATCAGGGGCGCCCGTTGCTGACGATCTTTTCTCGAAGCCCTCGCACGAGGTTGACGGTCGGGTCGGACCAACGGTCCCGAACGCTGTCTTAACTGTTCCAGGGCCGGTCCCACAAGGCGCGCCCGCTCCTGCTGCCAATTCTTTTGGCTTTAATGGCATATCGCATTTCGACCAGCGGACTGCCGGAACCGGCATCTATAAGAACACGCAGTTCAGCGTTGAACCTCCGGACCAGGGTTTGGCAGCAGGCAATGGATTCATCCTGGAGGACGTGAATGATGCGTTAGCTGTCTATAACCAACGCACCCATGCTTTGCTGGTAGGGCCCACACCGGTCAATCAGTTCTTCAAACGCACGCCGGCGATCATTCGTTCCAGCCCTCCGGTCTTTGGGGATTCGCTCACCGACCCTAAAGCTTACTTCGATCCACAGACACGACGTTGGTTTGTGACCATCCTTGAGATTGACACCAATCCGGCGACTGGCGCTACCCAGAAACACAGCCACCTTCTTCTCGCCGTGAGCAAGACTCCCGATCCAACAGGTCTGTTCAATCTATTTAGCATTGACGTCACGGACGACGGAACCAACGGTACTCCAAGCCATCCCAATTGCCCTTGTTTTGGAGACCAGCCACTGCTGGGCGCGAATGCGGACGGCATTTTCATCAGCACCAACGAATTTGGATTAAGTGTTGGATTCAACGGTGCACAGATCTATGCTCTTGGGAAAGAAGAACTCGCTGAAGGCGATGCTCCTGCGGTTGTGCATCTGGATAATCTTCCTTTCCCCGAAGGCATCCCATTTTCACTTCAGCCGGCAGTCGTGCGCTCCCACGATTCTGAAGATGATGATTCCCGGGGCGTCGAGTTCCTGCTTAGCGTTCCTAACATCACGCTGTTGTTCGACAACCGGTTGGCTGTGTGGAGCCTCTCTAATACTCGCAGCCTGAGGTCGAACTCACCGCATCTCACACTCAATCACGTCGTCATTTCCAGCGAGACCTTCGGTGTACCGAATGACGCTGAACAAAAGGCCGGGCCCACTCCTTTGGGAACCGCGTTGGGCGAACCTGAAGAACTGGTTGCCACCAATGACCAGCGCATGAATCAGGTAATGTTAGTTGACGGTGAGCTGTGGGGCGCGTTGACGACCTCGGTAAGCCAGGGGCCAAACTGCGTTACCGGATTTGAGTCTGACTGCAAGGCCGGCATAGCTTGGTTTAGGGTCCGTCCTCGCTTTGACGATAATACTTTGCAAGCGGAGGTACGCCACCAGGGATACATCAGCGTCCAGGGCGAAAACGTCATGTACCCGTCGGTCGCGATCGGGGAGGATGGCCGCGGCATCATCGCGTTTGCTCTCTCTGGCCATGATTTCTTTCCCAGCACCGCCTTTGCCCGTATCAGCCACAGCGGAACTGGCCCGGTACGGATCGCGGCAGCCGGTGTGGCGCCGGAAGACGGATTTAGCGGCTATTTTGCCTTCGGCGGAGCTGGAAGCGGACGCTGGGGCGACTACACCGCCGCCGCTGTGGTTGATGAAAACAATATCTGGTTTGCGACAGAATACATTCCAGGTGGTGTTCGTACGGTACTGGCCGATTGGGGTACCTTCATTGGCCGGGTCCGCGTGGACGAAGATGAAGAGTAAATACCGTTAGCCCGGTGAACCGGCGCTGAAGGAAATTTCCTTCAGCGCCTTTTTTATTTCAGTGTCGGCCAGGGCAGCGCTTCAAGATACTGGTTGGTACTTCAGCGCTGTCATAGCGCTGAAGATAAATCCGTCCACTCTCGATACGGGCTTTAACTTCATTACCTGGCTGCCAGGCCGAAGGGTAGTACCCCGTCTGGGATTCGTATCGCACTACATAACACTTGTTATCCAACTGGACATTGATGTCATAGAAAGCATACCCATCGTAAATTGGAGCGGTGCCGTGGTTTACCCAGTCGAAGACACGGCCTTCAGGGTGCTCGACTACAGCTAAAACTTTGCCGGTCTGGAACTTCTCAGCTTGTAATGTTTGGTTTTGCGAGAACAGAGCGACCGGAGCCAGCAGCAGAATCAAAACAGAGAATGCATGTTTCATAGAAGTGGCCTCTACTCATCTTTTAGATGCGATGAGTGAGAAACATGCGCGAAAAATCTTTGTTTAGCAATCTTGTTTAAGCAAATCTTATTTAAGTGAAGATGATTGCGTCGAGCACGCGGGGGCCATGCACCCCTTTGATGCGAGTCATCTCAATATCAGAAGTAGCCGAGGGGCCGGAGAAAAAAGTTATAGGTCTTGTGCCCATCGAGTGCAGCTCCTCCAGGGCTTCGGGCACAAATTCAACAATTTGGTTGGCACGCACAACACATACCTGATAGTCAGGAATCAGGGTGAGGGCACGGCGTCCTTCCATAGGTCCGCTTTGCAGCACGATGGTGCCGGTTAGGGCGATAGCGAGTGTACAGCCGGTGATTACACCATCGCATTGATCAAGAGCGTCATGGCTCAACTGGTTGTCTCTAATGGCTTCGATGGTTTGGGGAAGCCATGCTTGCGGGAACTCAGGCGGAACCAGCATCTTGCGCTTTCCACGGGCTTGTATCGCTGCCGCAATCACTTGCGGCAATTCGGTCTGAGAGATTGCGTGGTGTACGCCCGCGCCGTAGTCATTGAGCCGGTCTTCGAATAACTGCAGGCGATCTTCAGGATCGAGCCTGCCTTTTCGCCGAAAGGGACGGCGTATGGCCATCCATTCCTGAATGAGCCGGGTATCATCGCTATCCGGCGGGTTCGAACTACGAATGCGCGCCAGAATCTCTTCTCTTGCTGAGTTGGCGTCAGGCATTGGGCTTCCTCTCGCGCTTACGCCACCACTCCCGGAAGCTTTGTTTGGGGATAGGACGCAGGTCGCGCGCCGCAGTCCATCCCGCCAGCATTCCCGGCAATTTGGTAATCATATCTTTGTGCACAAACGGCCACTGTCCAATGCGGGCCATGCGTTGTGCTGCTTCCAGCCGTCTCGCATCGGCAAAGATATACGTCATGGCCTGCATGCCCAGGTTTTCCAGATCGAGCTTGCCGCCCAGGTGCCTGCGCTTTTCGCGCACGACTTTACCGCGAAGGTGGATCAGCACCTCGGGGATATCGATCTTGACCGGGCAGACCTCATAACAAGCGCCACACAAGGAAGACGCATAGGGCAGCGACTGAGAGTGTTCCATGGATTGAAGTTGCGGCGTCAGAATGGCGCCGATCGGGCCCTGATACACTGAGCCGTAGGCATGACCTCCGGTCTGGCGATACACAGGACAGGCATTCAGACAGGCGGCGCAGCGGATGCAATGTAAGGTTTGGCGTCCGATGGGGTCGGCGTGGACCGCGGTGCGTCCGTTGTCGAGCAGAACTACATGCACTGCCTGTGGACCGTCGCCGGGTGTGACGCCCGTCCATATGGAAGTATAGGGATTCATACGCTCGCCAGTTGCTGAGCGCGGAAGGGTTTGCAGAAATACTTCCAGGTCCTGAAAGGTAGGTACGATCTTTTCAATTCCAACCAGGCTGATAAGCACATCGGGCAAGGTAAGACACATGCGCCCGTTGCCTTCCGATTCCACTACGACCAAAGAGCCGGTCTCCGCCACGGCAAAATTTGCTCCGCTGAATCCGATTTTCACCGTCAAAAACTTTTGCCGTAAATAGTGACGCGCTGCGTCGGTCAGGTCAGTCGGCTGATCTCCCAATTCGGGAAGATGCATTTTCTCTTTAAAGATCTCGCGCACCTCGAAGCGGTTCTTATGAAGCGCCGGCACAACGATGTGCGAGGGCTTATCCTGCGAAAGCTGCAGGATCATATCGGCCAGATCGGTTTCATAGGGAGTGATCCCGTGCGCTTCAAGATCACGGTTCAGTTGAACTTCGTCAGAGGTCATGGTCTTAACCTTGATGACCTCTTTCCCACCGTACTGCCCAATAAGGCCGCGGACAATCTGGTTGGCCTCATCGGCGTCACGCGCCCAATGCACCTGCCCGCCGGCGCGCGTCATGTTTTCTTCAAACTGCAACAGATAGCGGTCGAGATGGCGCATGGTGTGGGCTTTGATGTCGCCGCCCGCCTGGCGAAGCTGCTCCCAATCGGGCATCTCACCCACAACCTTGGCCCGCTTGGCGCGGATTACATCTGTCGCATACTTCACGTTGCGGCGCAGTTGCGCATTGCCCAGAGAGACTTTGGCTGCGTCCTGGAAATCAGGCGCGGTTGCCGACCATCCTATGCGAACCGTCATTCTTTGCTGCCTTTCCCGGTTGAAACTTTCTGGGTAGAGGCTTCTTCGGTTGAAGCATTTTCTGTCGAGGCGTTTTCCGTAGAAGCCAGGATTTCAGCAATGTGTACGGTCTTTACGTTGGCCTGTTCACGATGCAGGCCTCCGAAGATGTGCATCAGGCATGAATTATCGCCTGCCGTGCATACCTGCGCCCCAGTACCGATTATGTTTTTCATTTTGTCGGCGAGCATGGCGGCCGATGTCTGCGCATTTTTTATCGCGAAGGTGCCTCCAAAGCCGCAGCACTGGTCCCACTCTGGCAGCTCTACCAACTCCAGCCCGCGCACGTTGCGCAGAAGCCGCAGTGGAATGTCACCAATATGTAGGCCGCGCAGCGAATGACAAGAAGCATGGTAGGTAACACGGTGAGGATAGAACGCGCCCACATCTTCAATTCCCAGCTTGTTCACCAGCAACTCTGTAAATTCGTAGACCCTGGGCAGTAATGTATTAACCTCAGCAGCCAGCTTGCGGTCCCCGGTCTCGGCGGCAATGCGGGGATACTGTTCGCGAATCATTGCTACGCATGAGCCCGAAGGGATACAAACAGCTTCCGCATTGCGGAAGGTTTCGATGAACTTTCGCATCAGCGGAAGCGCTTCACTCTGGTAACCGCTGTTGTAGTGCATCTGTCCGCAGCAGGTCTGTGCCCTGGAAAAATCAACGGTTTGCCCAAGACGCTCAAGCACGTGCACCACGGCTATGCCAGTTTCAGGAAATAAAGTGTCGTTATAACAGGCAATGAAGAGCGAGATATTCAAAGCGTAGTTATCTTAACAGAGCAGGGAAGCAATCTTGCGGGTCCTGGTCCGGCCAGATGCGGCGGAACGCCGTATTTCTTGATGAAATGCGGTCTCAGTCAATTCGGCAGAGACCTATAACAAATTGTGGGATAGAATTCACTATGAAAACGTTTACTTCATAAGATAAAACGTTTACTTCTCCCAGGGAGAACATTTATTAATTTGTGCTATGCAGGCGCGACATTAGGCCGATTTTCGGGTAGAATCCAATATTGAAAACTCTTATTTCATTTAATAAAACGTTTTATGAGGTAAAATGTGCATCGCCGAAGGTTCGCATTGCGGAACTGGAGGCATGGGGTGGAAGAGACTGATTGTATGGCTCACGCCCGCACTTTAGGAGGTCATCCGATGCTTCGTCAGAGAGAATCGAAGTCTGCGCCCGTAGGGGTTGTGGTGAAAGTGCTGAGAATTCTAGACACTCTGCACGCCGCCCCCACCGGGTTGCAGTTGAAAGAGATTGCCCGGCTTACCACCATTAACAAGAGCACGGCTTATCGTTTCCTCGCACATCTGGAGAGTGAAGGTTATCTTTTCCGGGATGATGCGGGTGCTTACGTCATTGGTCCCAAGCTCGCACGCCTGGGGGCGGGAATCAATTACGAAGAAACGCTCCGCAAGATCAGCCGCCCGGTATTGCAAAAGCTTTGGCAGGTCACCGGCGAAACCACGAACCTGGGAATTCTTGACGGTCACGAGCTTCTCTACCTGGATGTGATTGAGAGCTCGCACACGTTCCGTCTGGCTTCGCAGATTGGCTCCCGGCGTCCTATTTATTGCACGTCTTTGGGCAAGGCCATCGCTGCTTATTTGCCTGCGGAAGATATCGAAGAGATGTTCGATTCCCGCACCATGGAACGTTTCACACCACATACCATCACGCATCCGGCGCGTCTTAAGAAAGAGTTCGCCAAGATCCGCCAGTGTGGTTATGCCATGGATGATGAAGAGGCGGTTTTGGGCGCCCGCTGCGTGGCCGCCCCTATTTTTGACGAGGGCGGTAAGGTCACAGCAGCCATCAGTACCAGTGGTCCGATTACGAGGATTACAGCCGAGAAGGCGCGGGTTTTCGCCGCGGCGGTCAAAAAAGGCGCTCATGTAATCTCCACCCGTCTGGGCTATGCCGGATTGTAGAAGTGATTGGAAAAGTAATTGTAGCCGGTGTGAAAGGCGGCTGGTTGCACGTTGTGCATATCTACCCAAGCGAGGTGGCGCAGAACTTCTGGGCGGCAATATTCGCCTGGACGTCTTGTTTTGTCATCACAATTATCATCGGTCTGGCAACCAAGCCGCGCAACCAAGAAGAGTTGAAGGGGTTGGTATATTCGTTGACCCAGCGCCCGGCGCAGGAGCATCTGAAGTGGTATCAACGGCCAGTCTTGCTGGCGGTCTGTGTGCTGGGCGGGGCAGCGATACTGAATTTTATATTTTGGTAAGAGTTTTTCAGTAAGAAGGAATCTAAAGGAAGGTTTCTGCACAATGCGACTGGATATACGTTTGCCGATCGGCGTGCTGTTTACGTTGTTTGGGATAGTACTGACTGTGTTTGGCGCCTTGAGTAATCAAGCGCTCTACGAGCGGTCTTTGGGCATCAATATCAATCTGCTTTGGGGGGTGGTTTTGTTGGTATTTGGGCTGGGAATGCTCCTGCTCGGCCGGCAGCGCGCTGTGCCGCAGGATCTGGAAGAAACCGCCAATTTGCCTTCTCCACCTCAGAAAAAGGATGCGGCACATCCCTAAACTCCATGACAACATCATCGCTAGCTCAACGCATAGATCCGTGGACTGCGCTCAAAGCCCAGTTTAGCGTCATCTTTGGCGTTTCCCCCACGCTCTACCGCGCACCTGGACGGGTAAACCTTATTGGCGAGCATACCGATTACAACGACGGATTTGTTATGCCCGCCGCCATTGATCTCTCTTGCTGTGTTGCTATTGCTCCGCGCGATGACCGCCGATTGGTTGTGCATTCTGCCAACTACAATGAAACCATCGAATTGTCTCTCGATGACAACAACGCTCCCACGCAACACTGGAGCGACTACATCCGCGGTGTGGCTTGGGTATTGCAGAACGCAGGCTATAGGCTTCGCGGCGCGGACCTGGCGGTTTTAAGCAATATTCCCATCGGTGCGGGTCTGAGTTCTTCTGCGGCCATCGAGGTTGCCACTGGTTATGCTTTGCTGGATGCATCTGGATTGCAGATTGACCGCAAGGATCTGGCCAAACTTTGCCAGAAAGCGGAGAACGAGTTCGTAGGCGCACGCTGCGGAATCATGGACCAGTTCATTGCCTGCTTCGGACAGACGGGTAACGCGCTGGTGCTCGATTGCCGCTCTCTCAATTACCGGCTGCTGCCATTGAATGGAGATATCCGCCTGCTGATTTGCAACACTATGGTGAACCACCACCTGGCCGGCGGGGAATACAACGTCCGCCGGTCTGAATGCGAAGAAGGTGTCCGGCTGCTTGCTGCGGCGATTCCCGGAGTTCAATCTTTGCGTGATATTACCCTGGTGGAGCTCGACCGCCACCGCGCCCGGCTTACCGAAGTTCTCTACCGCCGTTGCCGCCACGTGGTTACAGAAAACCAGCGCGTTACGGAAGCGGCCCTGGCTCTGCAACGTAATGATCTAAGCGGTTTTGGCCGTCTTATGGCCGACTCACATCGTAGTTTGCGCGATGACTACGAAGTCAGTTGTCCTGAACTCGACATCATGGTAGAAATCGCTACAAAGCAGGAAGGCGTCTACGGCTCCCGCATGACGGGTGGAGGGTTTGGTGGGTGCACCATCAGCCTGGTCAAGGAAGAGGCCATAATGCACCTGCAGCGAACGATTGCAGATGCCTACGAAGAAAAGACCGGCCGCCGCCCAGAGATTTACGCGTGCACTTCTGCCGAAGGCGCAGGACGCTGCAAAACGAAAGACAACGAATCCACAGGCTGAGCGCGAAGCGAGCGCTGGATAGCGCGAGCGGAGCGCGAGGGCGCAGCAGCGGAACGAAATGGAGCGTTGCGGAGTCCTTAGATAGAGGGTGAGCGCGAAGCGAGCGCCGGATAGCGCGAGCGGAGCGCGAGGGCGCAGCAGCGGAACGAAGTGGAGCGTTGCGGAGCCCTTAGATAGAGGGTGAGCGCGAAGCGAGCGCCGGGTAGCGCGAGCGGAGCGCGAGGGCGCAGCAGCCTTGTTTTGGCTGCGGAGCCCTTTAGATAAAAGACACATGATGGAGTTGCGAGATACACCTCATCGCCGCTACAACCCGCTTACACGCGAGTGGGTACTGGTATCTCCTCATCGCACCGAGCGGCCCTGGCAGGGAAAGGTTCATGAAGCGCCGCGGGAAGTTCAACCGGCCTACGATCCCAATTGTTATTTGTGTCCGGGAAATGCGCGGGCAGCCGGGGTGCGCAATCCCTCTTACAACACAACGCTGGTATTCGATAACGATTTTCCGGCGCTGCTGCCTTCTGTCCCTGACACGCACCTGGATCTCGATGGATTAATCGTGGCTCATCCCGAGCAGGGCATCTGCCGTGTGGTTTGTTTCGATCCCCGTCACGATCTCACGATTGCCAGCATGAACCTGCAACAGATCCGGCGCGTAGTGGACGTCTGGATCCAGCAATATAACGAACTGGGCAGCATTCCCTGGATCAATCACGTGCAAATATTCGAGAACCGCGGTTCCATGATGGGGGCCAGCAATTCGCATCCGCACTGCCAAATCTGGGCCAATGCGAACCTGCCCAACCTGCCCATTCGTGAGCAGGAATCCATGGAGCAGTATGCCAAGACGCAAGGCGCCTGCATGCTGTGCGAGTATTTGAAGCTGGAGCAAAAGGCCAAAGAGCGAATCGTCTGTGAAAACGAGGCATTCGTTGCCCTGGTGCCATTCTGGGCGGTGTGGCCGTTTGAAATTTTAGTCATGAGCACGCGGCATCTGGGAGCGATGGACGAACTTGCTGAGAAAGAGCGGGATGCGCTCAGCGACATTCTGAAGCAGATCACATCAGGCTATGACAAGCTCTTCGATATATCTTTCCCTTATTCGATGGGCTTCCATCAACGCCCTACGGATAAGAAAGAGCATCCGGAGTGGCACCTGCACGCTCATTACTATCCTCCTCTGCTGCGCTCTGCCACGGTACAGAAATTTATGGTCGGATACGAGATGCTGGGCACACCGCAGCGCGATATCACGCCTGAGATTGCCGCCGGCAGGCTGCGAGAGACAACAAAATCAAGCGCCGGACAGCAGCAAGTGAAAACCGAGTCGGTATTACGCTGAACATTTTATTTTATTCATTCAAAATTATTCATGGAAGGGAAGAGGAATACATGAAGGCAGGTAGGTACGTTTTAAATGGGAAGGCCGGTTTGTTCCTGGTCGGCAACGATCAGCGGTTGCTCGATTGGAGCGTTCTTGATCGTCCCGCAACACCGCAACCAGTCCGGGAAGCAGTAGCCAACGCCATTAAGGGGACGAACGATGCAGCATTTTGCGCGGCGCTTCCCCTAATAGAAGAACTTCTGGCCCGCGACGGACAATTTTTGCGAGAGGCTACACCACTCGGTTCATCACTTGAATTCCAGCCGCCGGTGCGCCCGCAGACGTTCATCTGTGTCGGTTTGAATTATCGTG
The DNA here is from genome assembly GCA_035487355.1 of Terriglobales bacterium. Taxonomy (NCBI): domain Bacteria; kingdom Pseudomonadati; phylum Acidobacteriota; class Terriglobia; order Terriglobales; species Terriglobales bacterium. The sequence goes on from DATHMF010000082.1 coordinate 22,245, forward strand.
ATCACGCCAAAGAATCTGATATGAAACTGCCACAAGCTCCGCTCCTGTTTGCCAAAACCTCCAATGCCATTCATGCTCACAACCTGCCGGTTCCGCTCCCGCCTGACAGCACCCAGGTAGACTATGAAGCAGAGCTTGCGGTTGTGATCGGCAAAATCTGCAGGCGGGTGAAGGCGGCAGATGCCCTTAAGTATGTTGCAGGCTACACCTGCGCGAATGACATAAGCGCCCGCGACTTCCAGTTTGCCGATAATCAGTGGTATCGCGGGAAAAGCGCGGACTGCTTTGGCCCCATCGGGCCATGGCTGGTTACCCAGCGCGAGATCGGCGATGGCAGCGGTTTGCGTATCCAACTGCGCCTGAATGGCAACGTGATGCAGGATTCCACCACAGCCAACTTGATCTTCGATGTCCCTGTTTTGATCGAGTACATCTCCCGCAGCATTACGTTGAACCCCGGCGATGTGATCTCGACTGGCACTCCTCCTGGCGTGGGTTTTGCGCGCAAGCCGCCTGTTTTTATGAAGTCGGGCGACAAGGTTGAAGTTGAGATCGAGCGGGTGGGGACCCTGGTCAACCAGATTGCATAAGTAATTGGATCAGTTTTCATTTACTGTTGTTTAGGCACGGCTGAAGCCGTGCCCTTTCAAAACTATTCATGAACCATATCTAATTTCTTTGGAGGACACCGATGTCCACACGCAGAACAATGTACGCCCTGATGGCCGCGCTGATAGTGAGTACGGCCACACTCTGGGCCCAATCTCAAACGCCCGATGAGCGCGCCCGGGAGCTTGTCAACAAGATGACCCTTGATGAAAAGATCCAGGAGTTGCATGGCATCAAGGATTCGGAACACTATCGGGTTGTACCTGGTGTTCCGCGCCTGGGCATTCCTGACTTCCACATCACCAATGGGCCCGCGGGTGCAGGTCCGGGAGGCAATCTGACTCCCCAGACTCAAGCCCCGGCCACGGCGCTGCCTGCGCCGATCGCTCTGGCGGCGACCTGGGACATCAAGCTGGCGAATCTTTACGGCACCATCGTAGGTGGAGAATCCAAAGACCTGGGCAACGGTTTGGTGGAAGCGCCCACCATCAACATCGTGCGTGTGCCCCAGAATGGGCGCACTTTTGAAGGCTACGGAGAAGATCCTTATCTTGCCGGGCAGATGTCGATCAACAACATTATCGGTATCCAAAGTCAGGGCGAGATTGCCAACGTCAAGCACTACGCCGCCAATAACCAGGAAACAGATAGGTTCGTCATCAATGAAGAAGTTGACGAGCGCGCCTTGCGTGAAATTTACCTGCCTGCTTTTGAGGTTTCCATCAAGCAGGGGCACTCGGCCTCTGTGATGTGTGCCTACAACAAGATCAACGGCACTTTTTGTTGTGAGAATGATCTCATCATGAACCAGATCCTCAAAAAAGAGTGGGGATTTGATGGTTTCATTACCTCTGATTTCGGTGCTGTTCACAGCACGGTTCCCGCAGCCATGGCTGGACTGGACCTGGAAATGCCTACCGGAAAATATTTCGGGGACGACCTGAAAGCTGCGGTGGAATCAGGAAAAGTACCGATGTCCGTAATTGACGACAAACTAATCCGCCGCTTCCGAAGCATGATGAGCTTCGGCATCTTCGATCATCCATCAACCCCCAAGCCGTTGCCAGCGCAACCCAACGGAACCACGGCGCGGCGTCTTGCTGAAGAAAGCATGGTGCTGCTCAAAAATGACGGTGGGGTGCTTCCGCTCAATGCTGCTCATCTCAAGTCCATTGCAGTAATTGGACCCGCCGCGGTCAAGGCCATCACCGGCGGCGGAGGCAGTTCGCATGTCGTTCCGCTGTACACGGTTGACCCTGTGGATGGCATACGCGGCCGCGCAGGCGACAAGGTGACCGTAAACTTTAGTGATGGGAGTGATATCTCCAAAGCCGTTTCAGTGGCTCACGACGCAGATGTAGCCATAGTCATGGTTGCTGACAATGAGCGGGAAGGACGTGACCACCTTATTTCCCTGGAAGGGAATCAGGATGAGTTGGTGCAGAAGGTTGCCGCCGCCAACCCTCACACAGTAGTAGTGGTTAAGAGTGGATCGGCAGTTCTTATGCCGTGGGCGGACCAGGTGCCCGCTATTCTGGAGGCCTGGTATCCCGGTGAGGAAGATGGTAATGCCGTAGGGGCCGTACTTTTTGGATACCAGAATCCATCTGGCAAACTTCCCCTTACGTTCCCCAAAAATCTCGCCGATGTTCCTGCCAACACGCCCGAGCAATACCCCGGTGTAGATAAGGTTGCACACTATTCGGAAGGCGTCTTTGTCGGCTACCGTCACTACGATGCCAAGGGAATCACACCTCTTTTCCCCTTCGGTCACGGACTCTCGTACACAACTTTTTCCTACAAAGATTTGAAAATCTCGCCCAAAGATGTTTCTTTCGACGGCAAACATCAGCCTACGGTGAGTATAGATCTTGACGTAACCAACACCGGCAGTGTGACCGGCGCCGAGGTGGTGCAGCTTTACCTGGGTATGCCTTCCACCAGCACCGTTCCGCAACCTCCCAAGCAGTTGAAGGGCTTTGAAAAAGTGAGCCTGGCCCCGCGTGAGAAGGCGCACATTCATCTGACACTGGACGCGCGCGCCGTGTCTTACTGGGATGTGAAGCGCCATGATTGGGTGGTGGCCCCCGGCGACTATAAGGTCCTGGTGGGTTCATCCTCACGTGATATACGCCTGCAGGGCCAGCTCAAAATTAAAGCCAAGGACTAAGATAGATTTTTCAGGAGACGCAATGCGTGTACTTGTAACCGGCGGAGCAGGCTACATTGGAAGCCACACTGCCCGGATTCTTCGAAATCGCGGGCACGAGGTCCTGATTTACGACAACTTAGCCACCGGATATGCTTTTCTTGCCAACGGTTTTGAGTTGATCCAGGCCGATATTGCCGATCTCGCTCATTTAGTTCCAGCCCTGGCGCGGGTTGAGGCCGTAATGCATTTTGCCGCAAACAGTCAGGCCGGCGAGTCGGTGCAAAATCCGCGCAAGTACTTTGACAATAATGTCAGGGGAGGGCTCACATTCCTCAACGCCCTGGTGGATTCAAGAATCAAGTATCTTGTTTTTTCTTCAACCTGCGCGGTCTACGGCACCCCTGCCAAAATTCCCATTACGGAAGATACGCCGCGGGAACCGGTAAATCCTTACGGCTCTTCCAAGGCCTTTTTTGAATATGCGTTGAAGGCCTACGATGTGGCTTACGGGTTGCGTTTTGCTGGGTTGCGTTATTTCAATGCTGCGGGCGCCGATGAGAGCGGTGAGATCGGCGAATTGCATGACCCGGAGACCCATTTGATTCCGGTTGCACTCGAAGCTGCCGCAGGCATGCGGCCGGAATTGCAGATCTTCGGAGACGACTACTCTACGCCCGATGGCACCTGCATTCGGGACTACATCCACGTCAATGACCTGGGTGAGGCCCATGCTCTGGCGCTGGAGTATCTGGCGAATCAAGGAAGCTCGATTTTTCTCAACCTGGGTACGGGGCGCGGCTATTCCGTTAAAGAAATATTGGATGCGGTTGAGAAGGTAAGTGGCCCGGTGCCCAAGCGTATTGCACCACGCCGCCCCGGAGATCCCCCTGTGCTGGTTGCTGATCCTGCAAAGGCAGAGAAGATTCTGAACTGGAAGGCAAAGCGGTCACTCGAGCAATGCGTAACCACTGCACAACGCTGGATGCAGCGCGTGCCATCCCTGCGGACTTAGCTTTAAACCACCTGAGCTTCCGCGACTTCTGATTCCTTGTTTGCGGCGGGAGCGGTCTTAGGCGCGACCACAAAGGCTAACGCCAGCGCCACCAATAAGAGCAACGCGGCCAGATACCAGGGGGCGCCTGGTAAATGGAACCGCCGCCCCGGCGCGATGAAGAATGCAAAGGTCACGGAAAAGATGCTTGGCCCGACTATCATTGCGATGCTGCGCACCGACCCAATCGCGCCTTGAAGCTGTCCTTGTTCTGAGGCGGAGACGCGCTGCGTCATCATTGACGTAGAAGGCGGGCCCGCAAGCGCCCACAGACAGTTAATCGGGATGGCGATGAGGAAAAGCCATCCAGTCGGCGCCCAGCCAAAGAGCGCGAATCCTAACGCGCCCAGCAGCAAACCGGCAAACAGCGCGCGCCGTTCTCCGAAGCGCTTTACCACCGGGCCAATTATTACCGCCATGATTATCATCGAGGCGATACCGACCACCGCGAGCGAGTTGCCGATGGTTCGTTGTCCCCACCCATAGCGATAAATTACGTAAAGCACGTAGACTGTGGCGTAGATCTCATGCGCGAGGTAGCCAAGAAAGTTCACGGCGGCCAGTCCAAGCAACCCGGCATGAGAGCGAAGGAGGTTGAGTGAGCCAAGCGGATTGGCTTTCCACCAGTCGAACTGTGTCTGGCGCCTCTCAGGAGGAAGCGATTCCGGAAGGACCAGCAAACCGTAAAGCGCGTTCAGCAAGCTGCAACCTGCGGCAACCCAGAAGGGAAGTCTTGGATTGGTTGCTCCCAGCCATCCTCCCAATGCGGGTCCTAAGACGAACCCTACGCCGAAAGCCGCGCCCAGCATGCCAAAGGCACGCGCCCGTTTCTCGACCGGTATAACGTCGCTGATATATGCATTGGCTGTGTTCACGCTGGCCGAGGTGATTCCTGAGAGCAGACGTCCCAGGAACAGCCAGCTAATTGTCGGCGCAAGCGCCATGACAATGTAATCCAACCCGAGCCCCAGGTTGGAAAGCAGGATCACTGGCCGCCGCCCGAAGCGGTCAGAGAGCAGGCCGAGGACCGGAGAAAAGATGAACTGCATCAGCGCCCACATTGTGGTAAACAGTCCAATCATCTCGGCGGCGCGCGCCGTATCGCCGTGCAGAAAGTCAGCCACAAGCGTTGGCAATACCGGCACGATAATGCCCAGGGCGATCATGTCGAGCAGCACTGTAATGAAGATGAAGTTCAGGGCGGCGCGACGATGACCGGGCATTGGGGGAAGCCTCCTGCTGAGAAATAGTTTCTAACGTTTCAAGCCATAAGTCCACGGTACGCTCAATGCCCCTGTGGCCATGGAACATAAGCTCCACATGCGGAGTCTAAATACTATATCGGATTTCGCTTGACCTGCAGATATGCACAACTGGCGTGGAATTCGCAGAGCTGGGAGCCTTCTCCTTCTCGGGTTCCTCATATTCATTTCCTGTTGCTGGCTTCTGCTGTACCTGGATTCAGTCCGCCAGCACCACAAAGCTGAGCGCTTGCTTAACGAGCTGAAGTCATTTCCCTTTGCCACAGCGGGATTGTTCGAAGTACGTGAACTGGCAAATCGCTATGGCGGTACTCCCGTTATACAATCCCCAATTTTGCAATTGCCCCGGTACGGCACAACACTTCACGATCCGGGAGGAAAGGTCGAGATTTCGGCAAACCAAGGTGGACCGTTCACCTGCACAGTGCGAGAGTGCACCTTTAACATCGTTATTCAACCTCGGGTGTTGGAACTTCCGCTGAGATATCGGGCAGAGCAGCTACTCTCCACAGGTCTAGCTTATTCTGGTGTCCAGCCCTGGTCCCTCTACTCTCATTTTGAAGTTAGAGAAGGCAAGTTAAAGAAGAGTTGGACCTCGATAGCACAGCTAAGAAGTGAGCTGGTAAGAAGCAACTCGGGCATAGACAAAGAGTTGGTCCCATTTGAATATGAGGTCGAGTCTACAGATGATCCCGTGACCTTCCCCTCCACCGAGGGCTACAGAATCGGTGTTCCGTACATTACAGGAGGACCCGCACATATCTTGCTCGCAAGTCTGTCACAGACCGCGGACGCGCCCACACAGCGTGCTTTCGACGTAGATCTCCGCTGTCTTACCGCCGTATTCCGCAGTTGCCGCGGCTTCGGTGAACTCGCACCATCGGCCTGGGCGGACTACAAGGCGCGGAGGGCGAACATGAGAAAGCAGGAAAACGCGAAGTGAAGCTGAAGACCGTGAATCCGCAGGGGGGCATGGCCTGAAAAAACCACGTACCCACCCCACTTGCTGGCAGGTATTTTTGGTCCCAAAATCGCTTCGGACCCCCGTCGTTATTGGAGAAAATCGAGTTGGGGCGGGGGACTTGCTGAAGCAGTTCTCAGTTCCCGGTTCTCAGTTCTCAGCCAAAGCAAGTGCAAAGACTTTTTCGCCGCAGATGAACGCTTAGAAAACAGTTTCGAGTTTCAAAGGCAAAAGCAGAGATCAAGTGGTTTGGACTCCCCACCACTTGCTGGCGGGTGTTTGGAGCGCAAAAATCGCGTCTGACCTGCGTCATTACTCGCGAGAATCGATCCGGGGTGGGGGACTTGCTGCTCGTACTCAGTCTTGAGACCCCGATTAGCACACAAATTGTCAAAGAGCTGAATGGGCCATAAAGGCCCTGGCATTCTTGAATGCCGTCGTTACTCTAAGGGCTCCGCAGCCAAAACCAGGCTGCTACGCCCTCGCCAACTGCTCGCGCTCATCCGGCGCTCGCATTTGGCTCACCCGCGTTCTAAGGGCTCCGCAACGCTCCGCTGCTTCGCCCTCGCGCTACGCTCGCGCAATCCGGCGCTCGCTTCGCGCTCACCCCGTTCTTTTGCGGTCGTTTTTCGCCGGCAAGCGGTGGCTGACAACCGCTTCTCAATGATGGCCCGTAATTTCCAAGGGGTCAATGTTTTGGTGCCAGAGTGATATCACGATCAGACAAATCTGGAACTAGATGCCCAGGTTCTCGTCTGGGGTGCCCGTCTGACTCGGGCGTCTTGCTGCTGGACAAGCTCGATTCTGCCCACGACTGGCTTTGGCATTATTAGCTGGTTTCAAGCCACCCGGCGGCGTTTCTCGTTGCTTCCGGGTAAGCCCCTGATTGTCAAATTGACCACTCTGGCTTCTCAGTCGCTGGGTTGAAACGGTTTCGTGTTGTTCTGTCACTAAATAACGTGTCGTTCTGCGATGACGCTTCCGCGTCTTCTGCTTAGGAGGCGGTGTGAATACTATTTCAGGTCGGGTCATTCTTAAGGAATCCGGAGTTGGGATCCCCAATCTTCTGGTGGCTCTCTTTAGCGCTGTCGCTACAATACCTGCGCCGCCGGGCGCACCTCCATCCATCGGTGTCTTTCAGCCCAATGTGCGCCTCGGTTCTGTTCTCACCGGCGACGACGGCTCGTTTACCTTGACCTATGAAGATGCCAGCTTCCAGAGCGGCGCCCAAAGTAACCGCCCCTCTGTTCAGTTGGAGGTGCTGGCTCCGGAAGAACCGGGAATCTCGCCCGATGCTTTGCTCCTCTATTCCAGCGTGATCGTTCGCCAGCACGCCGGCGCGATGGAGCAATACATCATCCGCCTGACTACCGCCCAACTGCAAAAAGCGGGGATTACTCTTCCTTCTGAAACTCCAGAAGATTTTGAGCCCTCCGCAAACATCGTTGGCCGCCTGACCACTCTAGTCGCTCGTCAAACCGATCTTATCAATGGCCACGTTAGCGCCGCCCAAAGTCTTGTAGAGACCCATCGCACCCGCGTCGCTTCCTTCAGTCAGAAGTTCAAATCTTCAGTCCAAGGTGCTTTGTCAAAACTTCCCAGTTCACCGATTGATCCGGAGCGCATCGTTGGTCCAGCCGAAAGCGTCTTCACAAAAAGTTCTGCCGCCACCGTCAAGACCGTTCAAGAGACCGTAAACTCAGACGATCCGTCGAAGCGTGCGCCTGCTCGCGGGTTTATCTCGCTTAGTGCAGATCAAGTCACCCACCTGAAAGCGCAAGTTGGCGCGGATGGTGTGGTGCCTGCGACGGCTGTAGCCGCCGTCACCGGGCCGGCCGCTCCAACAAGCTTCGTTCAAGCCATCGATCGCCTGCCTCTGTGTCAGCCTGCCACTCCTCATGTCGACTGCACGGATTCCATTTTGAATCCTCCACCACCTTCGCCTGGCAATCCGCCGCCCACACCCGGTTCTGGGGTCGTCACTATAACGAATGACGATATTCCCCGCTACCTCGCGCGCCTCGTGGATCCTCTCACGGCTCCTGAGGAAGAGCTTGTTGTTGGTCTGATGCCTGTCGCCACGCGCGATAGCGTTCAGCAGAGTATCCAATCTTTCCTGTTTGATCCCAGCCCGGCCGACGTTCCTGCATTTCATGATTTTAATAGTCTCCAAATCGCCTTCGACTATGTCTGGCAAGAAGCGATTGATCAGGGCGCTCTTGACCTGGCCCAAAGCGCGTACGAGACGATTCTTGGCTTGGGCGGCAATCCGGATCATCCCAACTACAACAATCTTCATCCTGCAATCGTTCTTAATGCGGAAGCAAAAGTCGTTATGAATGCTCACGCCACGCCAACCGTAATAGTCCGCGACCATCGTGGCGAAGCTCCGGGTACCCGATTGGCGCCTCCTCCGGCTGGCGCCACTGTAACTGGATTTGGTTCCTCTGCAGACAATTGTCCATATACCAACAATGCCAGCATGGTCAATGCCCTCATGGTGGACGCTCGCGGTTACCGCATCGCTGTCGTCAATCCCATGGCGATCGCTGATCCCATTGAGCGGCTCCCAGCTCTTCTTCAGGCTCTGAACAAAAAGCTTCTCGAAAACTATAACTTCACGATCTATGCGGCCAACGAGAAGGAGCGCAGCGTCAACTTCGGCGTCCTGAATACTTACCGCCAATTCTGGACGCCTCTCAGCTATCAAGCCGGACCATTGGTCAAATCCATTCCTCTGGCCCCCAAGCAAACTCAGAAGCTTGTCATCACCAGGAAGACGACAAAGAAACGGACCCAAAAAGAGCTCGAAAACAATCTGCGCGTTCTCAAGCAAGAGACCAGTGAAACCAACCGCGCCGAAGAGCAAATAACGAACAAGGCCACGAACAACACGAGTTTTTCTCTTTCCAACGAGGCCAAAGGAAACATGGAGGTAGGCAGCGATACCCTTACCACGACCTTCAAACAGGATGCCAGCAAGAGCTCCGAGGATCTCAAGAAATCCTTCCACGAGGCGGTTTTCAAGGCGGCCCAGGAGTTCAAACAGGAAAAGACCACGGAGATCAACACCGAAGAGACTCACGAATACGACTCTGTGGAAACCACTGAGATTGTCAATCCTAACGATGAGATCGCGGTGACCTTCCTGTTCTACGAACTGCAGCGCCGCTATCGTGTCTACGAACGTCTCTATCGTGTTCAGCCAGTCGTCCTCGTCGCCCAGGAATTCCCGCAGCCTGGCGACATTGATCAGGCATGGCTGGTTCGCCATGACTGGATTCTCAAGCGGGTGATCCTCGACGATTCTTTCCTGCCGGTCCTGAATAATCTTGCCCAAACCGCCGGTGATGAGATTGCTCTCGAAGAAATGCGGACCAACGTTAGTCAACAACGCTGCCTCGTCAACGAACTCCGCCAGGAGTTGGCCATTGCCAGCCAGCAGGCGACCATTCAAAGGTCGCTGATGGATCAGGCCGTCTACCAGAAGTCCGGTGCGGCTTCATCTGGCATTCTCGGCACCGTTGAAAACGTCGCCGGCGATGTCGTCAACAGCATAGGCAGCTTCCTCTTTGGCGGTGGCTCGAGCCAGAACACCCCTAGTCCCGACATGAACAACAGCAACCGCCAGGCCCTGCAGGAGCGTGCCGATCAGGCGGCCGACCAGGTTCGCGATCTCATGTTCCGTCTCGAAAGAGAGGTCACCGCGCTCAATGCTCTGACTGAGACCTACACCAAGGCGCTGCGCGAGCACAACAACCACCTCACGGAAATTGTCCGTCTGCAGGTCCACGTCAAAGACAACATCATGTATTACATGCAGGCCATCTGGAGGCATGAGCCCTCTGACCAGCGCTTCTTCCGCCTGCACAATACTCCGGTTCCCGACCTCGCCAATGCCAGCCGCGGGTTTAAGGTGAACTTCGACACGCCGAATCCCACAACCATGGCGCCTCCTCACGAATCCCTGCCTCGTTTCGGCGGTCGCGATGTCAAGGTTTTCCCCCTCGAATCCGTCACCAAGTTCAATCCCCAGATCGCCTTTAAACCGTTGTCCCAGGTTGCAGATCTGGATAATCTCCTCGGCTTCAAGGGCAACTACGCCATCTTTCCTTTGCTCGAATCCAACGCTCTCACCGATTTCATGATGGATCCCTACGTGGACCGCGCAACCGGCCAGCTCGTTGACCCGTCGGACCCGCTGAATTGGTCCCTGGACGAATTTTCACAATACGTCTGCTGCCTCAAGAAAAAACTGAAGGACGACGAATTCACCAAGATCCTGCCCCAGTTGCAGACCATTTACCAGACCATCCTCACCAATCCGCTGCGCGATGATGACGTCCTGGTAGTGCCCACGAACTCTTTATTCATCGAGGCCTTGCCTGCTTCTCACACGCTGCTCGAGAAATTCAAGCTTGATCACCGCATGATCGACGTCAAGAAGGCCCAGGCAGAGACCCGCCAGAAAGAGCTCGATAACGTCCGCATGGCTGCGCGTATTCTCTCCGGCGAACGTGGCGATCCGCACGTCGACAAGAAGATTCTCATCGAAGGCGGAGCGAACTTCGTGGTGCCGGCCGGCGATCAGTAAGACAGGATTTGATAGATGCTGGTGACGCGTGCTGATCTGATCGGTCAAAACAATGGAAATTACGTCGACACAAGAGGAATTTGTAAGCCGTTTCAGGGCATACATGGCGAAGGCCGGCGCGTATGACGCGCTCTCCGGCTATATTAAAGGACTTCAACCTAAGGATCTTCGCGAGTGCCTTGCCATCTATTTTGATGTCTCCAAGGATTACCGGGGAAAAGAAGAGCACAAACGCTCACTGACGGTCTTTTACAGTGTTTCGTTGCTGGCTGTCCAAAAAAACGACGAATATTTTGCCTTACGGTTTGACGCCCTAACGCAGGCCGCCAATACAGATTGGCAAAAAACTTATTCGGAACTGGATTCAACCCAAAAGCGGAAATTGTCTGCACAAATCGCCCAGCAAAAAACCAAATTGTCCTGGACACAACGAGGTTTTCTGGGCGAGTTTGACAGGCACATGAAGCAACCGAATCAAAAAGCAGTTTCTGAATACACCGCAAAGCTTAAGAAGACTGATCAGCTTTTTGACTGTCTACGCGTGTATGTGGAAGCGTCCCAGAAGTACCCTGACAATGACAAGAATTCATTGATTATCTTTTTTGGCGTGTCTTTCCAGGCGCTGGGACTGGGCGACAGCTATTTTGCGGCGAAATACGAATCGCTGGTTACCTCGAAAGATACCATCTGGAAGCGACGCTATGACGCACTGGATACATGGCAGCGGGATGAAAAGTTAAAGCCGGCGATTGCCGAGAAGAAGAAAATTTCCGTTGAAAAGACAGGGAACGTTAAAGTGAAGGGGGTGGAGAAGGAACTTGTTGCACAGGAGAAATACACTGTCCCCGCGCTCCCTCATGCGCCACCCGATCTTGAAGGGCCACGGCCGACCCCGCCGCGTACTGAAAATCAGCGCAAGTTTGTGGCTGATTTCAAGAAATTCATGGATTCGCCCGATGCCAAGCCGGCTGAGTTCACAAACAAGATATTCAATCTCACCGGGCCGCAACTCGTAGAATGCGTTGAGGCCTATCTGGAAGCCTCCCTTCCGTACGGCGATAACAATGAACGGTCGCTGTACATCTTCTTTGGGACGGCCTCACTGGCGATTAGAAAAGCAGACGCTTACTACTCCTTCAAATTCTCAAGCGGCATAAAGACGGAAAAGACACTGTTGGCCAAGCGCTTTGCGGCACTGAATACCGAACAGCAAAAAGTGCTGAAAAACGACATCGAAATCAAGAAAAAACTGGCTCGGGTTCTTGATGACCTGAAGCTCGCGTATTTTCAGAAAGAAAAAAAAGAGCCCACCTTGCAGGCGCTGCGCAACTTCGAAGCCTTGAAGAATCCGGAGCAATTGTCGCTGCTGTCATATGCCCTGGATAGATGCAACCGTACTTTTAACCGGTATAACGCAGACGATTTTTCCACGGCATTCGAGGCGCTATCCACTTTGGTGCTTGCGCAGAAGGACCTGCTTTTGTCCATCGTCCTGCTTAAGCGCTGCCGGGAAGCCAAGGAGGTCGATCTGACGCTGCGGCACCAGTTGTATTGGTATATGGTGGGGCTTTTGTATATCCAGGCGCTGGTAGCACGACCGGAGGCGTATAAAGCCGGTTTCAGCGATGAGGAAAAGCAATTTTTGTTTGACGCTACCGATGCCGCCGACCCTTACTTCGCAGATTTTGCGATTCGGCTCGATTATCTGTGGCAGCACCATGCGGGAAATGAACAGCTTAAGCAAACGGTAAAAGCCTACATACAGATCATGCTTTTCGCCGCAAAGATTGGGGCACTTTTGGTACCCATGGTGGAAATGGCGGCTGTTAAAGGACTGGTGAAGGAGTTGAGAGAGAAAAAACCGAGCCCGCTTGACGAAATCCAGATTCCCATAAATAGCCGTTACAATCGGGGCAAGACCCTCCAGATCAATCAAACCATTGGACATATATTCATTGTGTGGTGGGAGCCGAATCTTGGGGCATATATTGAGCATGAAGGATTTGAAGGGATACTATTTCGAGTCGACAGCTATGACTGGCTCGGGAGAGTCTATGACAATGATGCCGTTTGGGGCGAAATTTATCGAAGGACCTCCTATCTTCTCGTACTCATTCCGTTTGTGTTCGAGCTTCTGGGGTACCTGCCTGATTTGGTTACGGGCGGTGTTACCGGGCTGGCAAAATCAATCTTCATAAACATTGCTATTGAAAAAGCAGTCGAGGAATGGGGGTTGAATTCCAACGTGGTTCAACTTGCGCTGTTGGGAGCGGGGCTGCTTACCCACCACGCGCTTTCTGAGAAGAAGGGGAGCAGTGCTTCAGGCAAATTGATAGAGGATACTGGAGCGGCGAACCGGAGCATTGATCCTCTGCCGGCAAGCTCGGGCGGTGGTGCGGGGCATGGTGGAACCCAGGGGCGAATGGCCGACTATGACCCAAGAGGGATAGCTCTGGGAGAGGGCAACGTGACCGGAGTTCATGAGCCGCTTCCTGTTGAAACTTTGACGGCCGACCGTCATATCGATCCCAACGTGAGCGGTGGTGGAGCACATGGTGGCTCAACGGCCAAACCAACTTCGGTGCCAGATGTTCCCCCTGCAACCCGCCAGGACTTGGTTCGGGCCGAAGGGGAATTGCGCAATGCAGAACAACGATTCAAAGACGCCGCCGGGACCCTTGAGAATGCGGAAAAACAGGTTGGAAACCTTGAGAGTCTCGTGGAAGAGCAAGGAAAGGATGCTTCCGCCGAGTTGAAAGAAAGGCTCGCAGAGGCCGAAAAGACTGAGAAAGATATCAGGTCGAGATACAACAAACGAGAGAGTGAATTGAAGACTGCAAAATCGGAAGTTGACCGGCTGACGAAGGATCTGACGAAAAGAGGAGAATTGCAGCCGGCGCTTCGTATTGAGTGGAATCTGCCCGATAAGCCAGTCACATTTCGTTACAAGGGCGTTGAGGCGAAATCCTGGCGGCCTGATGCCTACGTCGGCACTTCAGACAATCGTCAAATTGTTGAGCGCCTCTTGAATGAAAATCCAAATGGAGAGTTGGGGAAGCGCTTGCTTAACAATGGGAAACTGTTCCCAGCCGACGTTGGAGACATGAACCTTTGGAAAGCGCATCCCGAAATGATCGAACTGGCCCATGTTTTGTCCAAAAGAGAGAAAGGCCGTGATGTTTATATCATCATGACAAAATCACGCAATCGTACCTTCGGAGCCAGAATTGAAGGGACCGGCGGGGTTTTCAAAGAAGATGCAATTGTTCTCCAGGGCATGGCGATCGACAAGCTTTCGGCTATTCAGTTGGGAGTGCCGCAGTCCGTGATAGATAGTGCGCCGATAATTACTTTCGCGAAGTAACTAATTTCCGTGCGAAAAACAGCTGATCCTTTGGGGGTGGCCCGGGCCAAGCTTTCTTGTCCATCAAAACTTTCAAGGGTGCCCCCGTCCCTAGCTCTCTGCTAGGGCGGGGGGCTGTATCGATGAAATCCGTCGCGCCGCTCTTCAATGCACTTCCATCTTCTTCATCTCCCACACCACAAAATTATAGACAGGGGAGAGGCTGGGGCTATGCCCAAACTGACTCAATAAGTAAGCCTGTTTTTTCTCTTGACAAATTTTCTAACAAAATCGATATTGTAAGGCCTCCGCGGCGCACGGCGGCGAGGCGGATGAGGTCTGAGGATCTCATGACCCACCTAGCCTTGTCCGCGAAAGCAGTCGTTGTTCCCAGAATTGAACCTGATCCGATTTTACGAAAGGATGTGCCTATGAACACACATGGAATGTCACGCAGGCAGCTTGCCCGGTTAGGTCTGGCTGCCATGGCAAGTGTTACGTCTCTCCCCGGCATCGGCTTTGCGCCACTGGCGCGCGGCCAGGAAGCCTCAGAGGTGGATTCGCTGTTCCCCGATGACCGGGCCTTTGCGGCTGCTTTCAGCCGTGCCTATTCTTTCTTAAATACCATGATGGATGCCTATGCGCAGGGCCAGACGGTGCGGCTCTCGCAGAGCTACGCCGATCAGCAGGGACTCCAGACCACCGGGTTTGTCTATGACAATTCGCTTGTCATTCTCGCTCACCTGCTGCGCGGCCGGTCGGACGATATTTCCCGCGCAACTATTCTTGGCGAAGCCTTGCTGCACGCCCAGCAGACCGACTCCCGCGCCGACGGCCGGGTGCGCCAGGCGTATTTTGTGGATCAACCGGATGCCGCGGGTGTCTTCCTCCGGCTGGCACTTTTCCCATTCTTTTTTCTGGGATCTGCGACCGGTGACATGGCCTGGACTGCAATTGCCCTCGCCCAACTCTTTCATCACACCGGCGACCCACGCTTCCTTGAAGGAGCCGCGAGCTTGGGCCACTGGATCGTGAATAACACCTTCGACACCCGGGGAGCGGGCGGTTTCAACTTTGGCGTGGACAACGGCAACAACAAGTTGCTCTTCAAATCGACTGAGCAGAACATTGATTGCATTGCGTTATTCACCATGCTCGCAGAGCTGACCGGAGATGGAAGCTGGTCCAGTCAGGCGGATCACGCCCGCACATTCGTTGACGCCATGTTCAATGCCGCCAGTGGTTTCTTCTTCACCGGCACGACGCCCGATGGGGTCAGCATCAGTCCGGACAATATCCCTGAAGACGTGCAGACGTGGTCCTTCATGGCAACCCTGGATAAGAGCCATGCCGCTTCACTCGACTGGGCCAAAACCAACCTGGCAACTACTGACACGCCGCAGACGATTCACAGCAGGCTCAAAGGCAACAGCCGCGTTTCCGGTGTGAGTTTCGCAAGCCAGAGCCTGCGCGCCCTTGCGCCTTCTGATCAGTTCTCGGCTCCGCCTGATCCAAACGCCGTATGGTTGGAAGGAACGGGCCATCTGGCGGCGGCGCTCCTGGCCCGCAGATTGCGCGCCGAGCGTGATTTGCCCGGCTTTCACGGAGACGTAAACACGGCACGCATCCTGCTGGAAAACATTCGCGTGGCCCAGGAGACCCTGGCCCGGGGGCAGACGGTGGGCGGAAAAACTATCGCGGACGGCCAAGGCGTGCTGGCGGCATCCAGCGTGTTGAACACTGGATTCGGCTTTTCCTATAATCCAAACCTCCACATTGCGGCGACGTCATGGTTTGTAATCGCCGGCCAACGCGGTAATCCATTTCAACTCAGACGTACGGACCGGGACCGGGACGACGAGGACTGACGACGGGGCAGAACAAGGGGTCCGGTTGGATGAAGTCGCGAGCGGGCTACACTCCCTCTCGCGGCTTTTCATTGCGAACGATGTTTGTGTCTTGCGTCGGTTCAGCCTCGCATTCGATAGCGATCGTGGTTATAGGATGGTCGGGCGCTGCCGCTGGCAGACCGGTGAAGCGCACACGGAACTTATCCTGGTGGACTTCCACATTCTTGCCGCTGGCCAGCAGCTTCGCCGACTTCACTGAAGTTTGCAGACCGCTCAAGGCAACCGTCTCGCCCGGCCAGAAGTGGGTGTGCATGTACAGCGTGTTGCCCTTGCGTGAGAAGCTTGCGTAGTTGCTGCGGCCGGGTTGGCAAGTATCGGATTGGTAGATGCTCTCGCCGTTCCGCGCCATCCACTGGCCCACGTCAGTCAGAATGCTGACAGATTCTTCGGGAATTGATCCGTCGGGCCGCGGTCCGATATTGAGCAGATAATTCCCTTTGTCCTTGGCGCAGGTGATGAGGTTGCGAATCACCTGCCTGGAGGACTTCCAGTCATCGTCGGCTTTTTGGAATCCCCAACTGTCGTTCAAGGTCATGCACGATTCCCAGGCGCGTCCCTCTTTTTCCGCGGTGATGCGCTGCTCGGGCGTGGAGAAATCGCCGGGCAGTTTATTGCGGTTATTCACGATGATGTCGGGCTGGAGTTCGAAGACCATTTTGTTCATGCGCTCCGATTCCCAGCCGGCGGCGTCCAGGGGCCAGGAGACGTCATACCAGAGGACATCCACTTTGCCGTAGTTGGTCATCAGCTCGCGCACATGAGTATGAATGTATTCCACGAAGCGCTTGCGGGCGGCTTCATCTTGCGCGCAACGGGCACCATCGGGATGGTGCCAATCCATCAGGGAATAATAAAAACCAACGCGCAGGCCTTCGGCGCGCACCGCATCAACATATTCTCTTACCAAGTCGCGGCCTGGACCCTGCTTCGGTGCGCAGTAGTCGGTGGTCTTGGTATCGAAGTTGCAGAAGCCTTCGTGGTGCTTGGTGGTCATCACCATATATTTCTGTCCGGCCTGCTTGGCCAGCTTGGCCCAGGCGCGCGCAGCATTGGGCTTAGGCTTGAATTGCTTGGCCAAGGGTGCATATTCGGCAACCGGGATGCCTTCGTTTTCCATCACCCACTCGTGCCTGCCCAGCACGCTGTACAAACCCCAGTGGATGAACATGCCAAAGCGGGCTTCGTGCCACCACTTCATGCGGCGAGCGCGATCGGCATCTTCGGCAGATGTGGTAGATGGCGTGGCTGGGGCCTGTGCAGTTGTCTGGGGCGCATAGAGCAGAGCACTTGCGTTTATTGGTGCCGCAGCCGCGGCTGCTAATACAGATGCCGTGCCTTTGAGCCAGGTACGGCGTGTGAGTTTGCTGTCGTTCATGATGCTTCCTCCTGGACGATCTTGTTTTCTCCGGGGCTAAAGCCCCAATTCTTATTGAATCTATCCCCCCGGCTAAAGCCGGGAGCTTCCACCGACGCGCGCACAGCGCGCGTTTATGAAACAAATCTTTAAGATTCGAGCTTGAAAACTCTATCCATCAATATCCACTTCTGGCCAGGTTTGGCTTGAGGAAGTGGTTGTTGGAACTTCCACATCAGTTGCTCCCACTCCTGGACTTTGGGATTGCTCGCATCCGCTTTTGTCTTGGTTTCGAACGAGAACTTGTTATTGACCTCCATGATCATGAACATGCGCGTTCCCAATAGATAGATTTCCAGGTCCACAATGCCGGAGTCTTGAATGCTCTTGGTAATCTCGGGCCAGATTTTCTCGTGGTACTTCTTGTACTCCGCGATCAACTTGGGATCGTCCTTGAGATCGAGCGCCAGGCAATAGCGTTCATTTGTTTTGCTGGCATGTTTCTTTTTGCTCGCTTTTTTCTTCATTGGTCTAGGCTCCTGATGCGGCCGCTTCTTCTCCTACGACGGCCTCCCCCGTGGTTTTATAACCACGTATGGCGAAGTAGGTCACGTAGGCGTAACAGATCAAGGGCATGATGAAGGCGATACGAATATTGCTGAGATCGGAGATTTCGCCCATGGCAGCGGGGATCAGGGCACCGCCAATGATTGACATGACCAAGAGGGATGATCCGCGCTTGGTTAAGGGGCCGAGATTTTTCAGACTTAGCGCAAAGATCGTAGGGAACATGATGGAATTGAAGAAGCCGACCAGCACAATCGCCAGCACAGAAGTCAATCCCGGGGCACTAATCCCGATGGCAACGCAAATGAGTGCTCCAATCCCGAAAACAGCGAGGAGCTTTGGCGCAGGGATGCGTTTCATGATGGCAGATCCGAAGAAGCGGCCGATCATGAATCCGAATTGGTGGGCTACCAGGAACAAGGCTGCGGCTTTTTCAACGCTGTTGGGGGTGAGGTGCGCCTGCAGGCGTTCGAAGAATCTGCCCTCTCCTATTTTCGTCCCGGCAAATCGAGCAGAAATCTTGTCGAGTGTGTCAGGCATGGTGTGCTTAGTGAAACGGATAACAAAGCTTCCTACGCCTACCTGCGCGCCGACATAGAAGAACTGGGCAATCACCCCCTTGATCAAGTGGGGATGGGCCCAGACGTCGTCGGAACTCTTTGCCAGCTTGCCGCTTGCATCCTTCTTTTCATCTGACACTTCTGGAAGATGCGAAAAGAAGATGAGCGCAGCGACCGCCAGGAAGAGTGCCGTGATGATCAGGTAGGGAATCTTTACCATGTTGGCTTCCGAGGCTATGTAGGCATTGAGCTGCTGCGGAGTCATCGCAACCCGTTGTTCGTGAGTATATTCAACTCCGGAAAGAATGAAGGCGGATCCTAGCAAGGGAACAAGCACGGCTCCCACGGCGTTAAACGACTGGGCAAAATTCAAGCGGCGTTCGGAGCTCTCAGCCGGTCCGAGGACTGTGACGTACGGGTTGGCGCCTACTTCAAGAAAAGACTGCCCGGAAGACATGACGAACAGGGCCAACAAGAAGAAGGCATAAATCCTGGAGTTGGCGGCCGGCAAAAAGAGCAGAGTCCCGGTGGCGCAGATCAGCAAGCCCAGCACGATGCCGCCCTTGTACCCAATCTTTTCCATCAGCTTGCCGGCCGGGAAGGCAGCCAGAAAGTAGCCGCCGAAGAAAGCAACCTGGATAAGAGAAGATTGAAAGTCGGTGAGTTCGAAGGCCTTCTTCAGGTGAGGAATCAGAACGTCATTGAGGTTGACTCCGATTGCCCAAAGAAAGAACAGGCTGGTTACCAGAACGAATGGCAAATAATATTTTCGTTCGGTCAAAGGTACAGAGTGACTGGTCATTAATTTCCCTTCCTCCGTGTGAGCTGTCGTCAACGAATCGCAGCCTTTTTACAATCCATAAAAACGCATTGCATTTAATCCGAAAATCTTCTTTTGCTCAAGGGCGGTAAGCTTCTGCGTGTAATTTGCAACCAACTCCACGACCTTGCCGTAGCTACCCGCCAGCAGGCACACGGGCCAATCGGAGCCGAACATCAGCCGCTCGACTCCGAATGTCTGAAACAGCAAATCCAGATAAGGCTTGAAATCATCAGTCTGCCAATGTTGCCAGTCAGCCTCGGTCACCATGCCAGAAACTTTGCAATAGACATTGCGATTCGAAGCCAGAGCCTTTATGTGTTGCGCCCAGGGCTGAAACTGTTTGGCTTTGATAGGAGGCTTGCCCAGGTGATCGAGCACAAAAGGCTGATAGGGAAATTTGTTGACGAGTTCAATGGCAGCAGGGAACTGATGAGTGTAAATGAGGATATCGTAAGTAAAGCCGAATTCACCTAGATGCTCAATGCCTCGCAGGAAGGACTCGCGCAACATAAAGCGATCATCGGGCTCAGCTTGGACGATGTGCCGGAAGCCACACAACTGGTCATAGTTCGAGAAAAATTCCAGGCGTTCGGCGATATTGGGGGAACAAAGATCTACCCATCCTACAACTCCACGGATGATCTCGTTTTTCTCAGCCAGGTCAAGAAGGAACTGCGTTTCTTTCTCCGATTGATCGGCCTGCACGGCGATGCAGCCGTCCATGCCGCTGGCTTTGAGTTCCTGGCTCAAATCCTGCGGCAGGAAATCTCTTTTCAAAACGGCCATATGGTCGTTGATCCACTGGTCCCGGACAGGGTCGTACCGCCAGAAATGTTGGTGCGAATCAATTTTCATGCAAGATCAAGAGTTTGGACCACAAACAAGCACGCCGGTATTCGTTTAAACTGAAACCACCTTAGTCCGAGGCCCATATCTTTATTAGATAGCAGGAGACGTAACAAGCTACGTCTCTACCATGCATCATGGCTCAGCGGATGTTGAAGAAACCGCCGTCAATGGGATAATCGGTCCCGGTGATAAAAGATGCTTCGTTTGAACACAGGAACAGCGCCAGCGAAGCCACTTCCTGCGGCCGTGCCATTCTGCCCATCGGTTGCGAGTGAGCCAGTTCTTCCAACATCTCTTTCTCGCGTCCGGGATAGTTTTTCTTCACAAACTGATCCACGAATGGGGTAAACACGCGCGCCGGCGAAATGCAATTGCAGCGAATGTTGTAGCTTATGTAGTCCTTCGCCACAGAAAGTGTCATGGAGAGCACCGCGCCTTTGCTCATGGAATAGGCGAAACGTTCGGAGAGCCCGGCGGTGCCGGCAATGGACGCCAGATTCAAAATTACGCCACGACGGTTTTCCTTCATTTTTTCAATGCAGGTGAACATGCAGTTGTAGACACCCTTCACGTTCACGCGGAAGATCCTGTCGAAATCTTCTTCCGTGGTATTTTCCAGCTTGCCGATATGAGCGATGCCGGCGCTGTTCACCAGGATTTCAATGGACCCTTCCTGCCTGATCTTGTCGAATGTGTTCTTGACACTTTCCCGAAGGGTGACGTCGCAACCATACGCTGCTGCTTTGCCGCCGGTCTTGCTGATCTCTGCAGCGACCGCCTTGGCCAGATTCTCATCCAAGTCGACAATATGAACCAGGGCTCCGTGTGAAGCGAAGGTCTCAGCAATGGCGCGGCCGATGCCGCTGGCGCCTCCCGTGATGACGGCAGCCCTGCCTTCAAGCCTGAATGTTCCGTTACTGTGTAGCTCGTTCAGAGGGAAACTCCTCTCTTCCAGGGAATGAAGTCATCTTGTCCCAGCCGCTCGGCTTTGGTGTGGATCTCTCCGTTCGCAACCTTGACGATGAGTTCCAGAATCGCTTCGCCCATCTGCTCGACGTTTTTTTGCCCCGAAATGACAGGCCCCGTATCGATATCAATAATGTCAGGCATGCGCTGCGCGAGCCGCGAGTTGGTTGAAATCTTGACCACGGGCGCGATGGGATTGCCCGTCGGAGTGCCTAACCCGGTGGTGAAAAGCACGATGCTGGCGCCGGCGCCAACCTGTCCGGTCACGGCTTCAACGTCGTTGCCCGGCGTGCACAGCAGATTCAATCCTGGTTCAGTTGCATATTCGGGAAAGTCGAGGACTGCGGTAACCGGCGATGTGCCACCCTTTTTCGCCGCTCCCGCAGATTTCATTGCGTCGGTGATGAGTCCATCGCGAATGTTTCCAGGAGACGGGTTCATATCGAACCCAGAAGAAACGGCTTCAGCCCTGGCTTCGTAGGCGCGCATCAACTGCAGAAAACGCTGACCAACTTCATCGCTGGTGCTGCGGTTGACCAGCTCCTGCTCCACGCCGCAAAGTTCGGGAAATTCCGACAATATTCCTTTGCCGCCCAGGGCGGCCATAACGTCTGCCACATGACCAATCGCAGGATTCGCGGAGATTCCAGAAAATCCATCTGACCCGCCACACTTCAAACCAACTGATAAAGCGGAGAGTGGCACGGGTGTGCGTTCGCATTTATTGGCTTCCACCAAACCCAGGAAGGTCTGGCGGATGGCCTGCGAAAGCATCTCGAACTCAGTTCCACTTTGCTGTTGCTCCAGCACAATCAATGGCTTGTTGAAATTAGGGTTACGCTTCTTCAGCTCTGCCTGCAGAATTGGCACCTGGGCGTGCTGGCAGCCCAGACTCAGAATTGTTGCTCCAGCGACGTTGGGATGGTGGATGTAGCTGGCCAACAGGCCGCAAAGACTGTTGGAGTCTTCGCGCGTGCCGCCGCATCCGCCTTCGTGAGTAAGAAATTTAATTCCATCAATATTCGCAAATACTCTGCGATTTCGCGCAGCCTCACGCGTGGCTTCGCCGCGGAATTCCTGGAGTTCCTTGGTTTTGCCTTCATGATAGAGCTTCACCAAGTCAGCGACCTGGCTGCTATAGGGCTGGGTTGGTGCAAATCCTAATTCTTTTTCAAATGCCTCTTTGATGTAAGCAACATTCCTGTTCTCGCAGAACACCAGGGGCACAACCAGCCAGTGATTGCGTGTGCCGACCTGACCGTCAGAACGGCGATAACCCATGAATGTCTGCAGCTTCCAGCGGGAGACATCGGGCGCGGTCCAATGATAGGTTGCCGTCCTGCCCTCAACCGTGGCTGCATCATGCTTCGTATTGCGAGTTGTAACCGCTTCTCCTGAGCGGATAACTTCAACCGCCTTGCCCACGCGCACGCCATACATTACGACGGCGTCACCAACTTTCAGATCCTGGGTGGCGAACTTGTGCTTGGCAGATACGTCAGACTGCAGAACGTATTCTTTATCAGGGGTAGGGATGATCTCACCTTTTCTTAAGTCGGTGAGCGCGACCAGGACGTTATCCTGAGGGTGGATTCTCAACACTTTGGCCTGTGTCCCACTGGCAGCCGGTATGACGTCAGGAACGAGTTGGGTCATCTTAGCTATGTGAGTTTCTCCTCATCAATCGGCAAACTCTCAATCATACTCGATGACCGTACAGCCAAAGCCGATGCGGGTAAGCGATTTTCCCCGTTGATGATATGCGCAGAATGCAATTTATTGGTTCACCCTGATACGGTTCAAAAGCGCGACATCTCTCTATTTTATCTGTTGAAATATATCTTTTATGGTATGCGTAGAGAGATTGTCACGGATGAGATGGACGTGTCAAGAACCGCCTGGAAATGCTGAAGAAGGTACTACCGCCCACCGGAGTTCCTGCTGATTTTGTGGATGACTCCGTTCCACGTCGGCCTTGTGAAACTTCCCGATGCTATGATGGTGTGCCTGTTCAATGGGGACGATAAACTGCGAACATTATCTTTCCAGCTTCCCAAATCCAACCTGAATAAAGATTATTGGAGCGGAGAGGAACTTGGCCGGCATGATGGTGTTCTTAAGATAAAGATATGGCGCCACACGCGGCGCGGTTGCTGAGTTGCGCATAGAGTGTGCGTGTAAGCCTGTGTGAATAATCTTGAATTTTATTCTGGAGGAAAAAGAGACATGAGATTTTTTCGTCGCGTCAGTTCGGTCTTTAGTCTGGCTTTGGTATTGCTGTTTCTGCTGTTTTCGATGAGTATGCAGGCGCAAGACTCCGCTGGCTCTGAAAAGATAATCTTGGCCCAAGCCCAAGCTCAATCCTCAGCGCAGCCCACACCAGCGGCGGAGTCTTCTGATTTGTCGAAGCTGCAGGCCGAGCTGAAGAGTGCGCAAGATAAATTGAAAGACTGGCCGAATCTGGGTCGTTATCGCGATGCTGACGCCCAGGTGCAACCACCCTCCGCGGCAGAAAAACGCGTCGTTTTTATGGGCGACTCTATCACCGACGGATGGGGGCGCAAGTACGGCAAGTTTTTTCCCGATAAGCCCTATGTCAATCGCGGCATCAGCGGCCAGACGACGCCGCAAATGCTCATCCGCTTTCGACCGGATGTAATTGCGTTAAAGCCAAAGGTAGTTGTGATTCTGGCTGGAACCAACGATCTTGCCGGCAATACCGGCCCGAGCACAATGGAGGCCATTGAAGACAACCTGACGTCAATGGCAGAGCTCGCCAAGGCGAATGGGATTCGCGTGGTGCTGGCCTCGCTTCTGCCAGTGTGTGACTACATCAAACCGCAGACGGCACGACGGCCTCCGGAGAAAATTGTCGAGCTGAATGCGTGGATGAAAGACTATGCCGCTAAAAATGGTTTAGTCTACCTCGACTACTACTCGGCCATGCTGGATGATAAGAAGATGTTCAAGCAGGAGCTTACCTACGATGGGTTGCATCCCAACGACGCCGGGTATGAAATCATGGGGCCGCTTGCAGCGAAGGCAATCGCGGTGGCGTTGCGGCCGGCTTCTTCCAGCGGGCACAAAGGCTCAACAAAAAGCAATAAGTAGCGCGAAAAGCAGCAAACCAGGTGCTGGGTTTTAAAAATACATCGGGGAACACACGGTTATGGGTTCCCCGGTCTTTCGAACAACAGTGACACGTTTTCTAAACGCTCTTGGAGACGGCTACTTCGCGGACGCCTTCACGAGAAGGAAGCTCAAGTCCGAAATACTGCCTGGCGTTGAAATAGCAGATATTTTCAATCATTCTGCCGATCAGGTCTTCCCGATCAGGAACCAGCCCGGCTTGCATATCGCGGCCCAGTAAGTTGCACAAAATACGCCGGAAGTATTCATGGCGCGGATACGACATGAACGACCGTGAATCCGTCAGCATACCCACGAAGTGCGAAAGTAACCCGATATTGGAGAGCGCATTGATCTGCCACTCCATGCCTTCTTTATGATCCAGGAACCACCAGGCGGTGCCAAACTGGACTTTCCCGGCAATGGTTCCATCCTGAAAGTTCCCAGCCATGGTGGCAAACAGATAATTATCGGCGGGGTTCAGATTGTAAAGAATCGTACGGGGAAGAGCATTTTCCCGGTCGAGCCGGTCCAGAAAAATTCCGAGCAACTCTCCCTGTCGCCAGTCGCCGATGGAATCCAATCCGACGTCGGGGCCCTTGAGCATGCGCGTGTTGGCATTGCGGTGTGCACCCAAGTGGAGCTGTTTGGTCCAGCCCTTTTCCGAATCAAGATGCCCAAAGAAGAGCATCATGAAAGACGCGAACTGAGAATGTTCTTGCGGGCTGGGCGGCTGCCCGGAGCGCACCTTGGCGAAAATTCCGGCAGCAAGTTGCTCAGAGCAGAAGTCGGCATAGCAGTAGCTCAATCCGTGGTCGGAAAGCCTGCATCCCATTTTGTGGAAGTAGTCATGCCGTTTTCGCAACGCGTCGAGAAAGTCCTTAAAGCTGCTGATATGGACGTTGGCGGCCTCGGCCAGGTTTTCAACCCAGGAATTAAATCTCTCCGCCTGGTGCACGTCGAGCGCTTTATCGGGACGATACGCCGGATACACCCGCGGCACCAGTTTTAAGGCAGCAATTTTTTTGTGCGGTTCAAGGTCATCGATTGGATCATCGGTCGTGCAAAGGACCTCAACACGGAACTTCTTCAGAATACCTTGCGTGGTGTACTCTTCGCTGGCCAGGAATTCGTCGGCGCGTCTCCAGATTGCCGGGGCTGTGGTTTCATCGAGCAGTTCGTCAATCTCGAAGTAACGCTTCAACTCCAGATGGGTCCAGTGATAGAGCGGATTTCTCAGCGTATGGGGCACCGTGCCCGCCCAAGCCATGAATTTCTCATAGGGCTCGGCGTCGCCGGTGCAATAGCGCTCGGCAATCCCGTGCGCGCGCATAGCCCGCCACTTGTAGTGGT
Organism: Terriglobales bacterium; assembly: GCA_035487355.1. Lineage (NCBI taxonomy): Bacteria > Pseudomonadati > Acidobacteriota > Terriglobia > Terriglobales > Terriglobales bacterium. Next base: position 47,728 of record DATHMF010000082.1, read on the forward strand.
CGCCTTCCAGCCAGATTTCAAACAGGTTTTTGAACCGGCGGTCCTCAGCAATGTCTTTCGGCGAGAGGTGGCAGTGGTAATCAATGATAGGTTGCGCCTCCGCATATTGCCGGTAAAGATGGCGCGCAGCTTCGTTTTCGAGCAAAAAATTGTTATTAATGAAAGTCATTCACTTGTCATTGGACTACTGTTGTCATTGGACTACTGTTAAAGTCTTTATTCAACATTACACCAGAAGCCCCAGTTAGTGATAACGCGAAATTGCTGAACGAAATCTTAAGATTTGTTAAACGAACGGGCAAGTTTTTTGCAACGATTAACCCAGTAGGGTTTTGAGGCCGAAAGGCCGAATACCCCGTCTTTTATGAGCCTTTTAGGCGGTTGGCAATAAAAGACAAATAGCTGACCTTAGATAGCAAATGAAAGACGGGAGTGATAACCCCCTATGAAAATCCGTGTGGGGCTGATTGGCGGAGGCAATATCAGTGACACTCATGCCCGTGCCGTAAAGGGAATTCCAGGCGCGGAGGTCGTAGCGCACTATGGCACCAATGCAGAAAAGGTCAACCATTTGAGCCGCGAACATGGCGGAGTAACCTATCGTGATTTGGAATCTTTTCTTGCCCACCGCCCCATGGAGATGGTGATTTTGGGCAGCCCATCGGGAGCGCATGCGCAGCAGGGAATTGCGGCCGCCCGGCAAGGGCTGCATGTGCTCACCGAGAAACCGATTGATATAAGCACCGAGCGCGCCGACGCCTTGATTGCTGAATGCGAGAAAGCCGGGGTAAAACTAGGCGTTACCTTCCAGGACCGATTCAAGCCGGATATTCGCCGGTTGAAACAACTCATTGGTGATGGGCTTATCGGCAAGCCGCTGCTGGTTGATGCCCGTGTAAAGTGGTACCGGCCACCGGCTTACTACAGCAACTCGCACTGGCGAGGTACCAAAGCGCTCGACGGCGGAGGTGCGCTGATCAATCAGGGTGTCCACACAGTAGACCTGTTGCTGTGGCTGTTAGGAGACGTGATCAATGTAAAGGCGCGCACAGCGGCGATGCTGCATAAGATCGAAGTCGAAGATACTGCCCTGGCCCTGCTTGAATTTGCCAACGGAACCCTGGGTTTGCTGCAGGCAACCACGGCTGCTTATCCCGGCTATCCGCGCCGGGTGGAGATCACCGGCACGGAAGGCACGATAATTCTCGAGCAAGACCGCATCATCGCGATTAATCTTCGCAATCCGTATGAGGGGCCGATCAGTACTGCCGAAACCGACCAGAATCCCAGCTCTACTTCGCCGGTGGTGAGCGATGTACGCGGGCACCAATCCGCAATTGAAGATTTTATCCATGCCATCGAACACAATACCCAGCCTATTTGTGATGGCCGCGAGGGCCGGCGAAGTGTTGCCCTGGTGGAAGCCATCTATAGAGCTGCCAACCAAACCTAGTCTAGAACCGCGTTACTGCAGCGTTTTCAGCACTCCATTACATCGCATATATATATAGAGAGAAGAGGATGAAGGTGAGGGCGAATTTTCGAGCTGCTGCACCGTTAAGTTTTGCAAAACCTATTGTTTGATGGTTTTAATTTGACGGAAATGCAAGAAAACTGTAGATTTTGCCAGCAGCATAAAGCTTTTAACGGCATAACGCCGGCCGATCCTTTATCCGATTTGTCTTGCTTCGAGTGGGGTGGAGCAGACGCCAGATTCCAATTTTGCCTTCCGCACGGGCAGAGCATAGTGATGCAACTGAATCTGTGAGCAACTTTACGGGTGCTCCACAAATTCAATCTCCGTTTGCAATTTCACGGTGCTGTGACAACAAATGCCCATTTTGATCCCAGCAATTGCAGACGCCGAAAAGAGGAGAACAATGAAGATGCAACGCATGTCATTTACAGCAGTATTCCTGTGCGGGTTACTGATGGCGACATTTGCTGGCAAGAGCGTAGCCCAGTGCGCGACTGCCAGCGGAGGCGGCGGGTGGGTCAATGCCCCGTTCGCAGCTCAGACCGGAAACTTTACTGCTACTTTTGACGCCACGCCTGCACTCAGCAACATGAACAGCGTGGTCGGACTCTCGCATGGCGCCGGGACTGCCTACACTGCATTTGCCAATCTGGTTGCGTTTAACGGTACGGCGGGCACAATCTTGGCGCGCGACGGCGCAACCTACGCTTCACAGACCAACGTCCCGTACACCGGAGGCTCGACCTATCACTTCCGCCTGGTGGTGAACGTGCCGGCACATTCCTATTCGATCTTTGTGACTCCCCCAGGAGGATCGGAGCTGACCATCGGCAGCGATTTCCACTTCCGCACCGAACAGAACACGGTGACCAGTCTCAATAACCTCGGGGTTTTCGTAGGCGCCGCCGCAGGATCGCTGGCTGTGTGCAATTTTGCGATTGGAGGCACGCCTCCTCCACCCGACTTCACGCTATCAGCCACAGCGGCCTCGCAGACGATTACGGCCGGGGGCAGCACAACTTATACGGTGAACGTCGGTGCAGTGAATGGGTTCAACGGCAGCGTGAACTTCAGCGTCAGCGGATTACCGAGCGGCGCCAGCAATAGTTTTAGTCCGCCTTCTGTAAGCGGCGCGGGATCATCTGTACTGTCGGTCTCCACGGTTAGTACGACTGCGGCAAACAGCTACAGTCTGGTGATCACCGGAACCAGCGGTGCTATGACGCATTCGTCCTCGGTGACATTGAATGTGAACTCGGCAGGAGTGCCCGACTTCATACTCTCAGCGATGCCTGCTTTACAAACAGTCACAGCAGGGAACAGCACCAGCTACACGGTTGCGGTGACGCCGCAGAATAGCTTCAACGGTAATGTCGCCCTCAGTGCTATGGGACTTCCTACAGGTGCGAGTGCCAGCTTCAATCCGACTTCGGTTACCGGTTCAGGCAGTTCGACACTCAACGTTACGACATCGAGTTCAACTCCTGCCGCCACTTCCACGCTGACCATCACGGGTGACAGCAGCAGCTTGTCGCACGCAACCAGTGTGAACTTGACTGTACACTCTCCAACCACCGGCACCGATTGGTCTGTGGCCGTTGTTGACTCCACCATGAAACGGTTTACTCCTGCGACGATCGGCGGGTGGAGCTATCCCGTGGGTCTGTATCTCCACGGGCAGTATCTGGTCTTTAAGCGCACCAGGAACCCAAGCTATCTGCAGTTCATCCAAGCCTGGGCAGACCGGTTCGTGGACAGCAGTGGGAACATCAACAACGGCTTCAGCAGCCTGGACAGCATGCAGCCTATCGTTGTACTGCTTGATCTGTTCCAGGAAACCGGGCTAGCCAAGTACAGAATCGCCGCTGGCCACATGAGGGCCCGCCTTAACACGTATCCGAGAACCAGCGACGGCGGCTTCTGGCATGCCACCAGCCGGCAACATCAACTTTGGGGAGACGGCACGTTCATGGTGCTTCCAGGACTGATTCGCTATGGTCAACTCGCCAACGACAGCGTGTATGCCAACAACGAGGTCGGCAGCCAACTGGAGATTTATGCCAGCCATTTGCAGGATACCTCCACCGGCACAATCTCCTCCGGGCTTCTGTTCCACGCCTTTGATGAGAGCCGAACGCAGAGCTGGGCCGACAAGACCACAGGCCGTTCGCCGGAGGTCTGGTGCCGGGCGATGGGTTGGTACTCGATGGCAACCATCGAGGCGCTGGAAATTCTGCCGGCCAATGATCCACATCGGCCGCAGTTGATTGCCATCCTGCAAAAAATCATCAGCGGGATAGCAAAGTGGCAAGACCCCGCTACGGGCCGTTGGTTTCAGGTTGTAGACAAACCATCCGTGGCTGGCAACTTTACCGAAACCTCGTCTTCCAGTATGTATACCTACGTGATTTCCAGGGCAGTAGAAAGAGGTTACGTGGATCCCAGCTTCTTGAGCGTGGCGCAAAAGGGATATCAGGGTGTGCTGCAGAGAATCTCTCTGGATGGAAGCGGTATGACCAACCTGACGCAAATATGTATCGGCACAAACGTCGGAAATCTTGCGTTTTACCTCGCCCGGCCCAGAGCCACCAACGATTTCCACGGCTTGGGAGCGTTCCTGATCATGAACGAGCAACTGACGAAATAATAGCTTTGATGCAATATCCAAATCTAAACAGCAAACTAAAAGAGGAGGCCAAATTGGCCTCCTCTTTTCATGCACTAATATAGTAATGATTTCCTTATGCGTTGACCAATTGCGGGCGAACGGTCTTGAAACGCTTTTCGTCCTCCTCGGTGCTCTCTAAGGAGTCATGGTAGCCGAGATCTTCCGACAACACATTAGCTGCCGCAATTACCGATTTGGCGACAATCGGGATTTTGTAAGCGGGCAGGCGAAACGAAGGTCCTGAAACACTGATCGCGGCCACCGGGTCTCCGGAGGCATTGCGAACGACGGCGCCAACGCAACATACACCTTCCTCGTTCTCTTCGTTGTCTACGGCATAGCCGAGTTTGCGTACCTTCGCCAATTCGGACTTGAGTTCACTTAAAGAACCGATGGTTTTTCGCGTGAGAGGACGCAAGCCATGCTTGTGCACGGCAGCTTCAATTTGTTCCTCCGGCATGACAGCCATCATGGATTTTCCCACGGCAGTGCAAAAAGCTGGATGCCTGCGTCCCACAGTTGAAGCCAGCCGAACACTGCGGGCGGGCTCTACTTTATCTACGTAGACCACTTCACCATTGTCATAGACGCAGAGGTGAACGGTTTCATCGGTATCGCGGACCAACCGTTCCAGAATAGGACGCGCACGTTCGCGCAAATCAAGCTGCGAGACAGCCCTGGTTCCCAACTCGAAGAGCTTCATCCCAAGACGATACGTACCGTTTTTTGAATTTCTCTCGATGAGCTTGTGTCCTTCAAGGACCATGATGAGACGGTGGGCCGTGCTCTTATGCAAATGGAGCAGGCTGGAAACCTGAGCCAGCGTGAGATCAGGTCCTTCTTGCGAAAGCACTTTGAGAACGGCCAGCGCGCGATCCAATACCTGAATTTGATAAGGGGACTTGTTCTGACGTCTGGTTTTACGATGCGGTACGGTCATAAGAGCATTTTACCCTTTAAAATCTTGAGGATGCGTTCGTTGTATGTAATTTTAGCTCCAGCCACGCAAACTTGATGAACGATTGTTACTAAAAACAATCGTTTAGCGCAACTTATTTGTTTATGTTGTGAAGTAAGTTAACAGGGGGAGATTAACGTTAATTAACGTCCCGTGGCTTGAGAATCCTCGGCCAAACCCAGGATTATCGGGGTCGCCAGTCAGGTAAAAAGCCGCCCAATAATAATAATTAAGGATGCGCACTTCTTTGGTCATTTCGCACCGATGCCGTCGCCTGACGTAAGGCCTCATCTTTGACCAATCCCCTGCGTAAGTTTCGGTGAAACGCAACCATCAGAGTCAGGGTGCTCTGGTCGTCCGCCGTCCACGGGCTGGCTATGATTGACCGCGCCCCGGCATATTGCGGGGCGCGCGTAAGTCCGATCAGGTCCTCACCGGCAATGGCTTGTCCTCGTCCGGTGTCACAGGCGGAGAGCACGACCAACTCGGCCCTGAGCTTGAATTGGCTGTAAATCTCCCAAGCTTGCAGAACACTGTCGTTGTCGAATGTAGAATTGGTTGTTCAAGCCTTTATTATGAGTGCACGCTCTTTAATGGTGCTGGGAACAGCATCGCACGTTGGCAAATCAATTCTTACTGCCGCACTTTGCCGCATTTTCATGCGCTCGGGGCTGCGGGTGGCGCCGTTCAAAGCGCAAAACATGTCGCTCAACTCGGCAGCGACTGTTGATGGGCTCGAGATCGGGCGCGCTCAGGCGCTGCAGGCCGAAGCTGCCGGCATTTTTGCTACGGCCGACATGAATCCCATACTGTTGAAGCCGGAGTCGGATTCATCCTGCCAGGTCATTGTGCAAGGCCGCATTTGGAAAAAGTTATCTGCCGGAGAGTACCACCTGAATCGCGTGCAAGAGCTCTTTCCGATTGTGGTTGAGAGCTACCACCGGCTGGCAGAGAAATACGACCTTGTCATCATGGAAGGTGCCGGGTCTCCTGCAGAGATTAATCTGAAAGACGGAGATATCGTCAACATGCGAATGGCAGCAGCCGCTGATGCTGCCTGCCTGCTGGTGGCAGATATTGATCGTGGGGGAGCCTTCGCGTCTCTGCTGGGCACCTTGGAGTTGCTTGAGCTTGAAGAGCGGGAACGGATACGCGGCTTCGTGATCAACAAGTTCCGCGGCGATTTGAAATTACTCACTCCCGGTATTGTGGAGATGGAAAAGAGACTGAGAATACCTTGCGTGGGCGTGGTCCCTTATATTCCTGATTTGGGCCTGGATGAGGAAGATAGCGTCAGCCTGGAGTCGAAATACGGGACTTTTCAGTCTGCCGAGTGGGAGCAAAAGGGTGAAAGAGAAGGGAAGGCACGGAAGCTTCGCATTGCCGTCGTCGCACTTCCTTATCTCTCAAACTTTACAGATTTCGATGTACTCGCGGCCGAGCCAAGCGTCTCTTTGCGATTTATCCGTGAGCCACAACAACTTGAACAGGCAGATGTAGTCATTTTGCCTGGAAGCAAGCAAACCATCCAGGATTTTCGCTGGTTCAAAGATTCGGGGCTCGCAGATGCGATTCTTACTCACCGGGAGAATAAGCTGATTATCGGCATCTGCGGGGGAATGCAGATGCTGGGATTAACGGTCGAGGATCCTCACGGTATGGAGGGTGGCGGCCAAATCAAAGGCTTAGGGCTTCTGCCGATTAATACCGTCATGAGCAAAGAGAAGGTTACGGCACAGGTTACTGCCCGGCTGACCTTAGACCAATTGTTTGGTATACCGACGCCTGAGCGGGAGGCTTTGGGATATGAGATCCATCTTGGCGAAACCGATTATCTAGGCGGCGCACAGCCTCTCTTTGAATTGCGGCGTGTTCATGACGGCAATACTGTAATTCAAGACGGAGCCCAAAGTGCTGATGGCTGCATTTGGGGGACATATGTGCACGGTCTCTTCGATTGTGATCGCTTTCGCCATGCCTTTTTAAAGAATGCACGGATTGTGCGCGGGCTCGAAGCTGACGGCGATTTTGTTTTTGTCACAGCAGAGCGCCGGAAGAGAATCAATCGCCTGGCGGACCAGGTTGAGAGCGCGCTTCATATGGATATCATTGGCGATTGGATTGATCTGCCGGATTAGCTATCTTCTCAACTCCAGCATCCAAATGTTGGAGCGGTTCTCGGCATACTCATAAACAATCGCGTTGCCGGCCGGGGACCACTCTGGATAACGTACAAAATGGTTAGGGTCGGTATAAGGAGTCAGTTGTTTTTCCAGCTTGCTGCTGGTTGAGATCCACCATATATTCCAGACGCCATTACGGCGGCCAGCAAACACGATCTTGTCGCTGTCGGGCGACCAGCCGTTTGGCCAGCTATCACCTCTGGCTGTGGTCAGTTGCACCGGCTCCTGGCCCGGTTGCATGAGGTAGATATAGGTATCATCGCCGCGCCGGGCTTCCAGAGCCAGATATTTTCCATTGGGCGACCAGACAGGAAAGCCAGAGAGTTCACGATCAAAGGTGAGCTGACGCGGAGTTGGGTCATCGGGCGACACTGTCCATACGTTGGGCGTGCCGCTTTTTCCCGAGGTGAATGCGAGCCGCTTGCCGTTGTCTGCCATACTAAAGAACCCTCCATCCTGCCTCAACCTTAAGACGCGCTCGCGAGTTGCGGTATTCACATCAACTTTCCAGAAGTCCAGGAGAACGCACCCCTGGGCATTACAGTCGCGATCTTCAGGCTTAACGCCGTTAAAACACTCAAACTCTTTCCCGCTGGCAAGCCATTTCGGTTCCAGGCAGCTCTGCAGCAGAAGGTTGGCGTTGGCGCCATTCGCGTCACTGATCCAAACGCCGCCATCCTGATCGGAGCTGAATACGTCGAACAGCAGCCGCCGGCCATCTGGGGAAAACGACGGATTGGCCTTGCGAAAGCGCGTGTCACTGGTAATCGCGACCGGAGGTCCTGCGGGTTCAGCGGCCGACATCGGCAGGGAATAGAGGTTGCTGACTGTTGTTACGCTGCTGAAGGCAATCTTGCGTCCGTCGGCGGAGATCGCCAGGTCGCGGCTCATGGCGGGAAGCGTGGCATAGATTTTTCTGCCCAAAGGTGCGACCGTATGACCGAAGATCGGAAACTGCCAGATTCCAAAGTTCGTGGCGCCGCGAACTGCGGCCACATACAGGCTTTTTCCATCATGGGCGTATATCGGGTTATAGAAATTTCCGCCGTAGGTAACCAGCTTTGGATCGCTTCCATCCGTCGCAACGCACCATAACGCCGTTCCCTTGGTGAGAGAGCCGGTGGTGAACGCAAGATATTTTCCGTCGGGAGACCAGGCAGGAGAATTATGGCCGCCGCTGGGTACATTGGGCTGGGTCACCTGCCTCCGTTCTCCGTTTTGTATTTTTGCGATCCACAGGGTAGAGGGACCAACCGAAACAGCCGACATCGCAGAGAGGTCGCGTGGGGTGTCGGATTGGAAGGCGATCTCTGTGCCGTCGGGTGACCATGCGGGGCTGGAGCCGAAGGGAGTGATCTGCCGTGGCACTCCTCCCAGGGCGGGCATCACCCAGATGCCACCCTTCACCTGTGAATGAAAGGCAATCTGCTCTCCATCGGGCGACCAAGCGGGCTGGATGTTCTGAGTGCCGTCGCTGGTCAATTGCACCACGTGGCCGCCGGCGGTGAGTTGCTTCAGGTAAATCTCAAACTTGCCACCGGTATCGGAACTATAGGCGACGGTATTTCCGTCCGGGGAAAACGAAGGATATATGTCCATCCCTTCCGAGCTGGTGACTTGCCGAGCGCGAGGTTCCTGGGTGAACAGAGCCATCGATATCCACCACAACAGCCCTGCCGCCAGAATAGCAACAGCGACGACCAGCAGAGCCCACGGCAGCCAAACCCGGTGTAAGCCAGCAGCGGGTTTGATGGTTGGAGCGGGGCCGATCTCGGCACCCTTTGCGGAGGTTGGGGAACTGTAGTCACGCACGGTGACCGTAGCGACAAAGCGGTATCCGCGTTTGGGAACGGTCTCAATGTATTTTGCCGCCTTGCTATCGTCTCCCAGCACTCGACGCAGCAGGGCAATTTCACGGGTGAGTGCGTTCTCAGTCACAAACGTGCCTGGCCATACCGCCGAGAGCAGCTCTTCTTTCTCGACCAACCGTCCTCTTTGTTCCAGGAGGAAGAGAAGCACCCGGAAAGCCTTGGGTTCCACGGCAACTGGCCGGCCAGCCTTCAGAATCTCTGCATTGGCGGGGTCCACAGAGACGTCGTCGAACTCAAATATCTGGTTTTCCGTATCCATCACAATTCCATCACAAGATCTCACGCAAAAATCATGACCCCATCAAGACCATTTACCTGTGACACCGCTACCGTTAGCTCCAGCCGGTTTTCGGCCGGGAGCCATATATGGTATTCACAGGTTCAAGACGTAGAAAATGGGGCTGGCGTTTTGCAATTCTTATTGGACTCGCCATCTCCCCGTTGGTCACACGTGCGGCAAGCACTCATTCTAGCGTGCCGGTGCGGACCCTGCGAGGATATTTGGCCGTAGTAAGCGTCTCTATCAATGGCCACGGGCCATTTGATTTCCTGGTGGATACCGGAACCAATACCACGCTCATCGAATCCGACCTGGCTGCAGAGTTGGGATTGGTACCAGTAGACCGACTTTCACTCACCACTCTGACCGGCTCGGAGCCTGTGCCGCGTTATTTTCTCGAAGAGACTCGTGTCGGCTCGGCTTCCGTCACCCGTCTTGAGGCGCTCGCCGGACCGCTGCAGCAGCTCCGCAGCCTGGATCGAAACATTCGCGGCATCCTGGGCATGAACTTTCTGGCGGCGTTCTCCTTTCGCCTGGATTACGAACACCGTCGGCTGGAGATATTTGATCCTGCGGAACCTCCAGAGGTATCCGGCGGCATTCTTGTTCCGGTGGAGATTACTGAATCGCGAGTTCTGGTTCCCGTTGAATCGAAAGCCTCCCGGAGCGGCGTGTGGAAGCTGGCGCTTGATTCAGGCATCTCAGAAACCGCGATTTTACAGGACCGGCTGGCGGGAGATGTGCGGCATCATGACACCGACACTTGCATTGGCGTTTGCACGATGGTTGTGCATACAAATTCCTTCCGCTCTGCCGATGCTGCGCAGACAACCACAGACATGTATATCGCCCATTCGCCTTTGCGCCATCAACCCATCGTAGTGCTGCCAAGCGGCCCCGAAGACCAACGACGGCCGGAGGACGGACTCTTGCCAGTCTCGCTCTTTCATGCCGTGTTCTTCGATCGGGCTCACGAGAGCGTGATCTTCAATCCGCGGTGAAGCAGTTCCCAGTTCCCAGTTCTCGGTTCTCAATCCGTGCCCTGACAATCACGCGCTGGGGCTTCATTCTAAGGGCTCCGCAGGCGAAACAAGGCTGCTACGCCGTCCTCACCCCATCAAGCCAAAACCCGGCTTGCTGGGGACCCCGACTAGCAAAAAGTTCACGCGGTCCGGCGCTCACTTTTTGCTCACCCATTCTACGCGCCCACCGCCCTCGCTTCTGGGTGATGACTTTAAGAACGGACAAAAGACGCCGTGCTTGCGCACGGCTAGGACTTACGCGATACTCACAGCCCCTGCCGCTGGCTGGTTTTCAAACGCTCGGTGATACACTTCGTTCGGGAAGACGACGAATCCATGAAACCACCATCGAACGTCAAGACGCCAGCGCAATACATCGCCTCACTCCCCGCCGATCGTGCGAAGACGATCGCGACGGTGCGCGCACTCGTGAACAAGCACATTCCGCG
>DATHMF010000083.1 GCA_035487355.1 Terriglobales bacterium
TGCTGCTGGTATGAATCGCGGAGGTGTTGAAAGTCGAACCATTGAACTGGAACTGCCGCAGGAAGTCGTTTTCTCCCCACACATAGACCATCGGACCGGCGCTGTTGCTGTCCCAATACACCGGGCCGCCGTGAATGTGCAACGTGGCGCATCCGTTGTGCACAAACGTGGCCTGGAACTTCTGCACGATTTGCGTGTCGTTGGCGACCTCGTGGCCCATGTTATTGGTATTCAGAAGATAGAAGATGCCGTCTTTGCCCCCGCCGACGATGAGGCTGGTGTTTGGAATCAGTAGCGCTCCGGCAGAACCTAAGTCGCGGTCACCGTTGTTCATGTTGGGCCAGTCAGAGGGCGTAAACCAATCCTGCACGCCGAGGCCATTGCTTGGGTTCAGCTTGACGAAGCTTTCTCCGAAGTTGGCGTTGTTGTCAAAGGTTCCGTTGCCGGTCATGTAGTAGAGGTCGCCATTGAAATCCACCGTGGCGCCCTGTCCAGCCTGCCAGATACCGGCCTGGGTGCCGCTGGGGGTGTCGTTGAAAACGTGGACCTGCTGAAGTGTCGAGGCGTCATAGCCCATGACGAAGCCGTGATAACCCCCGAAGTCGCAGAACGACGACCATGCAATATAAACAAGTCCCTGGGAAAGGGTCAGCGCCGGGCGCTGATTCTGGACGACAGGATTAAACCCGTTTGCCTGGATGACGACTTGGGCGGCCGCCTTGTCATTGCCGGTGGTGATATCGATTGCCCGCAGCCTCTGCACCGTGCCGCCGCCCTCAACTGTGCGGGCCACGAAGTACATGGTATTGGTGGAGGCATCAATCACCGGCGTGCCAACAATTCCGATATGTCCGGTGTAGTCGGTGTACACGTTGCACAATCCGCCGGTCCCGACCTCTGTGTTATTGGTGGGACGGCCACCGTTGTTGAAGTTGCGCGTCCAGAGCGCGGAGCCACCCTTGTCTGCGTCGAATGCATAGATGGTGTTGTTCACCGTCGCCACGTAGACCACATTACGTGTGCCGCCTGCGATATTGAGATTAGCGACGTAGAGAGGCGAAGCGTAAACTTGATCGTCAACGGGCAGCTTAAATAGCTGACCAAATTGGTTACCGTTCACATTTGACGTATTTAATATGGTCTCGCTCAAATTGGCGCCCGTCCGCTGGTTGTCATTGTGCTGCGTCAGGACGCTGACCTGCGCTGATGTCAATGTGCTCTCGAGCAACATACATACTGCCAAAACCAAAAATGGCACACACTTCCGGCCTTGAGTCATTTTCATAATGCCTTCGCCTTCTCGTTAAATTTGGATTTTTTTCATCACGACAAGTTGTCGTGGAACTTTGGGGGCCTGGAGATTGTCAATTTCAGAGCTGGAGGAGTCAAGTTTTATTGTGTTAAGCGAGCAATTGCAAGGTTAATTTAACAGGGATTAAGTTATTGAAAACAAATAGGTTAATTAATACATGATTGCAAAGTGCTCTACTTCGGTTGACGGTTCTATTGCATCTTCAGCAAACCGGATTTCCCGGCTCCGTCGATCACTGTCACCGTATTTCCGTCGTAATTCACGACATAAATCTTGTTAGTTGCCTCATTCACCGCCAGCGCCTGCGGATGTATTCCCACATCGAGCGTACGGCCCTGCTTCCCGCGGCCATCCAGTACCATGACGCTGTTGCTAAATTGGTTGGCCACATAGATCTTGTTGGTCGCCGAATTGACCGCGACGGCGAATGGATCGGACCCCGCCGGCACGCTGTTGGTCTGGTTCGTGGCCCCATCAATAATCGTCACATCGTTGCTGTGGGTGTTGGTTACGTAAACTTTGTTCGTCACCGGATTGACTGCAATGGCAACCGGCTCGTGGCCTACCGTCAACGTGGTGGCGCTATTGGTTCTGCCGTCAATAACTGTCACTGTATTGTCGGTGTGCTTTTCCATATGATTATTGGCCACATAGATCTTGTTGGTCCGAGGATTGGCCACAACTGTAATTGGGTTTGTGCCTACCGGGACTGTTTTGGTGTGGTTGGTGGCGCCATCGATTACCGACACGCTGTCACTGTGGCCATTGGCGACAAAGATCCGATTGGTTGCCGCATTCACCGCAATCGCGCGCGGCTGCCCTCCTACGTCGACTGTAGTGGTGGTTTGCGTGGCACCATCAATTACGGTCACACTGGAGCTTCCCCCATTGGCAACATAAATTTTGTTGGTTACCGGGTTCACCGCGACCGCATCGGGAAAATGCCCAGCGCTCACCGTCGCGGTGTTATTGGTTGTTCCATCGATCACGGTAACATTTTCGCTATCAAGATTCGCCACATAAATCCTGTTTGTACGCTGGTTTACGGCGACAGCATAGGGATGGGTTCCCACCGTGATTGTGCTGGTTTGGTTGGTGGCGCCATCGATGACAGTCATAGTCGAACCGTTTGAATTGGCGACATAAATCTTGTTGGTCAGAGGATTCACCGCCAGGGCGGCAGGCCCGCTGCCGACTGGCAGAGTCGCCGTCACCTTCTGAGCGCTGGCATGCGGGGAGAGAGCAAGGGCGGAGAGAATTACGCCCAAAATGATTTCGATCAGATTCCTGACACCGCCGGCGCTGCTGTAACGTTTTGCCATCGTTATGGAGTACATCATTCGGTTATCCAGAGCACGTGCGTATTTTGGTGACATAAGAGTTTCCATTATTGCTTCCGATGGAGTCAAGTTATGTGTGTTAACTCAACGTTTAATTGACAAAATTTGATTTGCATCCGGCTTTTGCGGCCAGGACTAGAGGAAACCTTTTTCGAAGGCGAAAAAAGCACAACGAAATTCCGGCACTTACTTATTTATTCAAATCGACGCGTTGCCCATTCCAGACGGGTGGGACCACAAACCTGCTGCAAACTCGAACTGGAATTGGATAGCGCTGAGGATAGGGGCAAGGCCGCATTGAATGTCGCACCCCCCTCTGGATTATTCTGCGCCCAGAGCCGGTTCGCAGACGAACGGCTGGTAATTTTCCTCTCGTGTGGCGGTTAACTCTTATAACTCGGCGGCTCAGGCAACTATCCGCGGTTGCCGACAAGACATTGACAGAATCGTTACAAGTACTCGGGAATGGACCCGTTTGATAGCGGTTATCGTTCCAGAACGGCTGCCCTCAAAAGTAGTTCAAGAAGAGGTGCGTCAGCCGACAGTGATGCAGGAGAAGAAAGGAAAAGAAAATATGATGTGTGAAATTGACGTAGTCAATCGCGCCCCGATGGGGAAGACGCAAAACCGGTTGCCAATGAGCAACTTGAATTTGGGAACCACGATTTGGGGTGTGGTGCTTGCCTGCGCAGTTCTGGTGGCCTGGTCAAATCCAGCAATGGCCCAGGCAGGGAAGTTAGACCCAGCATTCGGCACCGGAGGAACATTCATTTCTACCGCGGGAGAATTTAACAACACCGGTACTTTTGGCAATGTGGTAGCGCTACAGAGTGACGGCAAGATTGTTGCAGCAGGACAAATTGGCTTTGCCTCCGGCCTTTTACGTCTTACTACAAACGGCACCCTCGACCAGAGTTTTGGCAATGGTGGGGTGGTGATCATTCCTGGCAGTGACTTTAGCCTCGCTCAAATCATTGGAGTCGCGATTCAAAGTGACGGCAAGATTGTGGTTGGAAGTTCGAACCTTGAAGCAGGGTTTGGTCCACTCTTCATGCTTGCGCGCCTCAACGTGAATGGCAGTCTGGATACTACATTCGACGGCACCGGCATCGTAGAAACACAGATAGGCTCATTCGGGGCAGCGGCCAGCGTACTGGCGCTGCAACCGGACGGAAAGATTCTTCTTGCCGGGCAAAGCGTTATGGCGCGCTATGACGCCAACGGACAACTGGACGATAGCTTCGGCAATGGCGGCGAAGCCGCAATTTCTGTGTCAGGCCCAACCGCCATCGCACTGCAACCAGACGGCAAGATTCTGCTTGCTGCGGGCGAGATCGTGCCGGGTACTCTGACGGGACCTCCTGGCCTGAACCTGTCACAGATCGCAGGAATCATCTCGCGCTATAACGCTAATGGCAGCCTTGACACCAGCTTTGGCGCATCAGGACAAGCAGCAAGCGTGGTGGCAGCGTCGGCAATTGCGGTTCAAACTGACGGCGTGTGCCTGAGCACCTGCAAGATCCTGGTGGGCGGTAGTACCGTTAGCAGCTTGAGTATCAACAATGGGAACGCCTTTGGCTTTGGCCTGTCTCGCCTTACCAGCAACGGCAGCGTCGATGCCACGTTCGGCACAAACGGAGTCGTGGCAACTACCTTTCCTTCAGCCCAGCCCCAGGCCGTACTATTCGCTTTTGCCCTTCAGACCAACGGCGATATTGTTGCGGGGGGAACGGCTGGTCATCCAAGCGCGGCTCAAACGGACTTCGCTCTGGCACGCTATACCGGCAATGGTCAGCTGGATACGGCGTTTGGCTCAGCGGGCACGGTAACTACCACTTTTGGAACAACCCAGGCGGCAATTTCTGCTGTGGCTCTTCAGAGCGATGGCAAAATCGTGGCGGTTGGAGGTTCCCAGTTGAGCCCGGGGGTTCCAACCGGCAAGGTAGGCTTCATAGTCACCCGCTATCTGGGCCATTAATTGGTCAGTGCGGGTATGCCTCGCGCAACCATGTGTAACACAATAAGTTCCCAACATTGTAGAAAAGAGGGGCGGCTGCAAAGCCGCCTTTTTATTGGAGGAAAGGAGTTGACAGCATGGGGCGTTACGGCCAGCTATCGTAAGGCACTTTGACCACGCACCTTTTAACTTCTTGCTTTCAAATAACTCTCTTATCCGATTCAAGGAAATAGCGCCACGTTTTCAAGCATCGAGCTTGATGTCACTGCAGGCACGGCTTACGCATGGAAGTATGTAGCCCTGGGCTTTCAGCTCTGGTTCCAATCCGTCTTCGCGCTCCATTTGGACCTCGCCATGCAAAAGCCGGGTCGCGCAGGTGCCGCAACAGCCCTGGCGACAGCCATATGGCAGCGAGATACCATTCATTTCGGCGGTCTCAAGGAGCGTGTTTGCACCCGAAATTTGACCTGTCTTGCCAGTGCGAGCAAAGTCGACTTGAAAGGAACTGCGTTCGAGCGGCGCTGTCTGCACGCCTGCTGAGTGGCTTCCAAAGCTCTCCTGCATAACGTTTGCCGGGTCCACGCCCAACGAGACGAATATCGCGCGCGCACTTTCCATAAATGGAGGAGGACCGCAAAGAAAGACAGTAGAGGTCATGACGTTCCCGACATTTCTTTCTATCAATTCACGGTTAAGGTGGCCTCTGGCTCCGGTCCAATCTGAGTGCGGTTGCGACAAGACGAGAATTCGCCGAAAATTACGGATACTGCTTTCAAAACTCGACAACTCCGCTGCGAAGAAAACGTCTTGCAGCGTGCGGACACAGTAGATCAGCGTGACCTCGACTGGCAGGCAGAGATCGTCAATATAACGCAGCATCGACATCATGGGAGTGATGCCGCTCCCGCCAGCTACCAGCACAATGCTCCTATGCTGGCGCTCATCGAAACAAAATTGGCCGTACGGGCCGCGCGCGGTTACGATGAGTCCTGGATGCGCACAATCATTGAGAAAAACCGACACGCACCCATTCGGCGCGCGCTTTGGTGTGATTTCAACATACCCGCGCTGCGTGGGAGACGAACAGATTGAGTAGGAGCGAGTTATTTTTTTGCCATCGATATTCCATTCGAAGGCCAGAAACTGGCCGGGACGCGCGTCCCATCTCCTGTTTTGAGGAACAATAAAGCGCAGGGTTTTAGAGTCATGAGTTTGCGGCTGGACGCGTGAAAGAACAAGCGAGACTGCCGGCGGGTCGTGATCGGCAATGATTTTTGCCCGATCTTCTGCGCGCCGGTTTCCGAGCTGATCAACAAGAACCGGACGACTCGCCGTTTTTCCGGGCCTTCGCAGCAACAGCGTTCCCAGCAACACAAAAATAGAGGTAAGCACAAGGGCCGTGATTACAGGTGAAACGGGCTGCCCTGTCGCAGCGCGCAACACATGCCAGATGATATTCAAGGCAACTAAAGTGAATGAGATTGCGAAGATCGCTATGCCGAGGAAGCTGAGTACGTTTTGCGATCCTTTCTGATGGCGCGCGACAATAATTTTTACGGCCAGGAGTGGAGCCAGCAAGAGGGCCAAAACCACGTGCACAACAAGGCGCGCCGGCAGCTCATCCTCGGCGCTTCTCATTCTCAAGGTCATGTAATAGAGCATGACAGAGTAAATCGCGATGAAAAGATACCCGGCGATGCGATGCGCCACAACCCAGGACCATCCACCCGGCGTGGAACCATTTCTTTTCCCAAGCATGAGCCAGGTATTGAATCCGCCGAGGAGCACAAACAACGAACTCAAGACGATGCTCAGAGATGTATGCATGATGAGTACCTCACAAGATCAACTTCACGTATAAAAAGCCGCCTCACCAGCGAATCAGAACCATCTCTGAACAGAACCCCGGCCCCATGGCGGCCAGCAGCGCATAGCTTCCTGGTTCTGGACGTTTGCTTTTCATGATTTTCTCCAGCACCAGCAGTACCGATGCCGAAGAGAGGTTGCCGACGCTCTGCAGGCATCTCCATGAAACATCAAGGGCCCTTTTCGGGAGCTTGAGGGCCTGCTCGATGGCTTCGAGCACTTTAGGACCGCCGGTATGCATGATCCAGGTTTTGATATCGCACTTGCATAGGCCGTGAGCGCGCAGAAACTCATCCACGTCTTTGCACAAATGTTCAAGGATGATCCTGGGAACGTCGGGAGAGAGCACAATACGAAAGCCGTTTTCGGAGATATCCCAGCCCATCACTTCTTCAGTGTGCGGATAGAAGACGGAACGCGTTGCAATTATTTCAGGGCCGGGGTGGTTCATATCTTGACCGCAAACAATTACGGCCGCAGCCCCATCGCCAAAAAGCATGGATGAGATAACGTTTGCCGGTGAAACATCAGCCCGCTGCCAGGTCAGCGAACATAACTCTACCGAGAGCAAAACCGCTGCCTGATCGGGATGAGCTTTTACGTAGTCGGCAGCACGAGCAATTCCAGCGGCGCCACCAACACAGCCGAGTCCAAAAATGGGAATGCGTTTGATATTTGTTGGAAGTCCCATTCGATTGACGAGGCGGGCATCTACAGATGGGCTTGCGATCCCTGTAACGGAGACAAAGAAAAATGCGCCGAGTTGATCTTTGGAAAGACCGGCGGCAGTGACCGCCTGGCAGATCGCGGCTTCACCGAGATCTTGCGCAACTCGCAACCAGATAGAGTTTGCTTCGCCCCAGGAATAATGTCGTTTGTAATCTTCCAGGGGTAACGATAGAGCACGGCCTTGCACGCCAATACGTGTGTACAACCGCTCAAGGACCCGGGGGTGGCTGACCTCACCGGCCCATTGCGCCTTGAGAGCGTCCGTTATCTCTGATTGCGAGTAGTAGTGCGATGGCAGCGCGCTTGCGACACTTGCAATTCTCATATTGTTCACTAGAAAGGCCTGCACAGCTAGGCAGCCATGCAAGCCTCGGTCTATTCTTCAATTTGGTATTTGTGCCGCCGCTTCCTCATAACATCCGACTTGCAGAGCAGAAGCGACCGCCACGGATCAAGGTTCACCACTTTTCTAAAACCGAAATTGCCACAAAATATTCCTGGGATGGGTTGCGTGCCTGAAAATTGTGATTTGTAACTTTCAGGCCATAAAGAGCATCAAAAGGGCGGGTAAACCAGCCATGCGAGCCTTCGGCTGGATGTTTGGAATGTCCGGCATTTGGCGGGCCATCTTTACGCACACTGCGCCGATCGCCGTGATGCGAAAGGTCAGATGGCGCTCTTTACGGCAGACACCCGCTTCGTGGTATACATGAACGCCAAGGATCAGGCGCCTTCGCAGGAAATGCATTCGCGCGAGGCGCTGGCCCCAGTCATCGCGGAGCTGAACCCGTATGATGCCACTACGCATTTCGTGGACAGAGCACAATCTTCACGCTGACCGGCGACCGAGGCACCGGGGAAACTTACTGCCTGGCGCATCACATCACGGCCGGCGGTGGAAAGAAATCCTTGAATGATCGTCTCGCTCCGCTATCTCGACACGTTCGTGAAGATGGACTGCGGATGACTGCTCGCGGAGCGCCGGCTCTACGTGGACTGGCTGGAGGATCGCGCACTGTCATGATGGCGAATAACCAGGCGGCTTCGGGGTCGACGGTGAACGTTCCAGCGGCGGTCCAGACACGCCTTGTCATCGTGGGCGCGACTGGAATGGTCGGTGGATACGCCCTTCGCTATGCGCTCGATCACCCCGCCGTCAAACATGTGACGGCGATCGGGCGCAGAAAGCTTGACATCTCGCATCCCAAGCTGAAAGAAGTTCTGCACCAAGATTTCGCGGACTGCTCTGCGCTCGCGGAGCCGCTCTCGGGCCAGGACGCAGCGGTCTTTTGCCTGGGCGCGTATACCGGCGCGGTGCCCGATGCGGAGTTGCGCACGATAACCGTGGACTACACGATCGAGTTCGCGCGAGTTCTGCGCGGCAGCAGCCCCGACGCGAGGTTTTCATTCTTAAGCGGGAGTGGCGCGGACCCGACGGGACAAAGCCGGATGGCCTTCGCGCGCTACAAGGGAGAGGCCGAGAAGGCGCTACTTGCGGCGGGCTTCTCCCGCGTTTACCTCTTCCGGCCGGCGTACATCTACCCCGTGGAGCCGCGGAAGGAGCCGAATTTCAGCTACCGTCTGTTGCGCGCGATCTATCCCGCCTTTCGGGTGCTGTTTCCTAACCAGGTGATTCGAGCAGACGACCTGGCCCGGGCCATGGTCGATCTCGCCGTCCGGGGAACAGGGAAGGGTCCAGGCCTGGTTCTTGAGAACCGTGATATTATGCTCCGTGGCCAAGCATCTATGTATAAAGATAGCGGTCACATGGAACCGCCTCAAGAAGTTGGCGATGAGCCCCTGAGCTCAAGCAGGGGTACCCCGCGAAATGTTGAACATCAATCTGAAGCGGTTACTACCCATCCATGGAAAGGGAACAAGGCGGTTTCCCCATCCAACCCGATCGTCTCTGTAAATGCGGAAATCCTGGAGCAGCCAACAAAGGAACAAGAAAAGGCTGAAGTTGCGGCACTGCTTGCCACAGAGACATTCAGGCGTTCTCCGAAACTCTCGCGTCTGTTGAGCTATCTTTGCGATAAATATTTTGCCGGCGAAGCCGATGGACTCAAAGAGTACTGCATCGCTGTGGACGTGTTGGGACGCGATTCTGAGTTTGATCCGCAATTAGACGCCGCTGTCCGCGTGGATACCCACTATCTGAGAAAACGGCTGAAGAAGTGCTACGCCACGGAGGCGCGTGACCACAGAGTTCAGATTGTTATTCCGAAGGGACAATACATACCGCAATTCCTGCTGCGCTCGGAACCTGAGATATCTCGACCAGCACAGGCCCGTTGGCCCTGGCTCTCGCTTGCGCTGGTTGTGGCTGGTGTCGGCGCCGTGCTATGGATGACGATCGCGCGACCGTGGCACAGGCCTGCCAAGACTGAAACTGGGATACAAAATGTTCCTGCTGGAGCTGCGGTTGCAAAGGCAACTGCTTCGCCCGGAGCAACAGCAGTTGTTCCAGTTCCGTTGTCTCCCGCGTCTGAACCGATACGGATTCTCGCTGGGGAGCGCAGGGGGAACTATGTCGATAAGGCAGGCCGGGTCTGGCTCCCTGACCGTTACTTTGCAGGTGGCACAACCTTCCACCACGTTTCAAGCGAGATCGCGCGCACGCAAGACCCCGATATTTTTCAAAGAGGGCGAGAGGGACAGTTCGCTTATGAGATCCCGCTCAATCCCGGCATCTACGAACTTCACCTCTACTTTGCCGAAACCATGGTGGGCAGCGAAGGCCTGCGCACCGTCAGTCTTTCCATTAACGGGTTGCCGGTTTCCGGTCTGGACGTTGCTTTGGATGCCGGAGGCGTGAATATAGCAGCGGAGAAGATATTCAAGGATATTTCACCGGCCAAAGACGGCCTGCTGCATCTGTCATTTCAAGGGGCAGGCCCCAACGGCTTCGTAAACGCCCTGGAAATCCTGCCGGGTACGGCGGGGAAGATGCTTCCGGTTCGGTTGACGATGCAAGACAGCCCTTATCGCGATCATCTCGGACGAATCTGGATGCCGGACCAATATTTTCTAAGTGGCCGCCGACATACGGGAAAGATGCCCAGCGAGCACATCGATGGCACGGCCGATCCAGAGTTGTTCAGCACATATCGCTACGGAAACTTTACCTATTCAATTCCCGTCGTGGAAGGCGGCAAATATACGATTACGTTGTACTTTGCAGAAACCTGGTTCACCTCGCCTGATTCGCAGGGCGGCATCGGTAACCGGGTTTTTGATGTGTATTGTAATGGCCAAACCCTGTTGAAAGACTTCGACATTCTCAAAGAAACCGGCGGTGCCGGCAACCGGCCCGTTGTTAAGGTCTTCCATAACATTCCGTCCTCTGCCCAGGGCACACTCAACCTCACGTTTGTTCCCACCAAAAACTATGCTCTGGTAAGCGCCATCGAGGTCACTGAAGAATAAAACAGCAAGGCCGGCAACTGCTTGCAGCAGTTGCCGGCCTTTGCATTCATCTCACTTCTGCGCCGCCATGATGCGCAACGGTATCGAGTTACTGGACCTCGATGCCGCTGATGAAGGCCTTGTCGGTGACCGAGGTGAACACGATCACGTATTGGCCGCTCGAGTTGGCGTTGGCGGTGAACGACTGGATGAGCGCGCGGTTCTGCCCACCCGCCGTCTTCAAGACGTCGAAGTTGGCGAGTACCTGCGTTCCGTTGATGCTCACGTTAAACACGCGCTGCCCGGCCGCTGTCCAGAAGGTTTCGCAGAAGTGCAGCCGCACGGTGTGGCTC
>DATHMF010000084.1 GCA_035487355.1 Terriglobales bacterium
CATGCTCGGCCCATCAATGCTGCCGGCATAGTCGTGCGGGAAATAGGTAAGCAACCTGCTTCCATCGGGCGCCTCCCACCAGAACAACTTGTAGGGAAAGGTGGTGAACTCGTGCGCCCAAAGCAGTTTCTGGGTGACAAAGTAGTCCATGCCCGACTTCTTGTAAATTTGCGGGAGCTGCCAGTTATATCCAAACGAATCCGGGTTCCACCCGATCTTGACGTCTACGCCAAACTTCTTTTGAAAGTAGCGCTTGCCCACCAGGATCTGCCGCACCAGTGACTCGCCCGCCGGCATGTTGAGGTCAGGTTCTACCCACATGCCGCCAATCACCTCCCAGCGGCCCTCCTTGGCTCGTTTCTGGATCTCCTGGAACAGGTCCGGATATTTTTCTTCCATCCACTCGTAGGTTCGAGCAGACGACATAGTGAATTTGAAATCGGGATATTCGTTCATCAAATCCAAAGCGCTCCGGAACGTGTTGCGAACGACTTCCACGGTTTCTGTCCAGGGCCACAGCCATGCCATGTCAATATGGGAATTGCCGGCTGCACGGATGGTAAAGCGCTTCAACCAGGGGTTCAGCAGTTGCAGTTTTGCCTGCGCCTGCCGTAGAGATGCGTCAAACCCGGCCTGGTCCCCGTGCGCAAGCGTCGTAAAATCGACTGTTTTCACGGCCGCGTCGATCTGCTGCTCCCGCTCTGTCTTGCCATCCTGATAGGCGGCGATCAACGGGCGTGCTGAAAGAATTTCCATACGGAAGAGTGTGGGATCAGGACGGCTGGACGGCGGGTCAATCGTCAGTCGGCCCTCGTGGATTTGAGTTTCAACCCCCTCGGGGACATCCACGCGCACGGCAATCAGGAATTTCTGGCCGGGCTGCGCGCTTTCCGTCAGTGGGATCGGCACCTGCTGGTCATCGGTACCGCGAAACACCAGCGCTCCGTTAGAGTAAGTGGTAATTTCTGCCGTGCCATTGCAATACAACACGAGGTCGAGGGTTACACGCGCACCCTGGACGGAGTATCCGTTGATCTTCTCCGGAATTTCGATCGAGCGCCGCAAGAGACGAGAACCGTTAGTCCATTTGTCGCCTATCTTCATCGTCTCCCAGCCGGAGCTGTCGAGCGCGGGATCTTCCGGGTGGGGCACGTCAGCGTGAAACTGCCACTCCGGCAAGCGCAAAATCGTGAGTGACTCCAGCCGGTCGAGAGTAGGTTTGTAGGGATCAGGTGTCTCCGCGGTCTGGGCAGAGCACGCGAAAGCGAACACTAGAACAGCCAGCACGGAGCATGCAACAGATCGTCTCATCATGAATGTCATTCCCTCTTTTTCCTGTTTGACAGACATCACTCCCGTTTCTCCTGATCCATGTCGGCTCCATCATAGGCAAGCCGCCTGTGACGCGGAAGCATCAGGCCAGAGCGCCCCCAGGTTCCTCCTGGGGGCGCTCATGGATCGGGCCAATATTACAATCACCTTTTTGCAGCTTTCTAGAAAATAATCTTCAGCGATAGTTGCAGTTGCCGCGGTGCGTTCTGTTGGTTGGCGCCGATACAGCCATAGCCCGAACAATAACCAGGCGTTCCGGGTTGAATGCCAGGAATGTTGTTCGGATTGATGGTAACCGGCAGATTGGGATTGCCTGTGCTTGGTCCCCCAAAGATCGGGGTGTTAAAGGCATTGAATGCCTCAGCCCTGAACTGCAACTTCATGGATTCCCGAATATCGAACTGCTTTTGCAGCGCGAAGGTCGCCAGCGGTTTGTAAGGTGCCCGCAGGTTATTTTGCCGCGTTACGACTGTCCGGGGAATCCATGTGTTGGTTGCCAGCGGAGTATAGCAGCTCGGCGTCTCGTTGTAGATCCACTCGCTGAAACTCCGGTGTGCCGGTATATAGCTGTTGTTGTTTTGCGGGCAATTGTAGGTGAACGTGTTTGGCGGCTGGATGGGGGTACCCGATGCATCCGTGAAGATCCAGTCCAGCGACCAGTTATTGATGACCTGTCCCACCCAACCGGAAGCGTTGCCGAAGAACGGCCGGTTTCTGCCAACAGGCAGATCCCAGATTCCGCTGAAGGCGAGATTCAAGGTGCGGTCACTGCCATCAAGCTGGTAGTACGGTTTGGCAATGAATGGAGTCAGGATATCGTGGCCTGGGCCGGCGATATCGACGCAACCCTGACACTGGCCGTTACTGTTGTTGTTGAGGCTGGTATAGGTCATGTTCTTCTGCCAGGTAAACGCAGTCACAAGAGTGATGCCTTTCAGCCAGGCAGGACCAGCATCCACACGCTTTCTAAATTGTACCTGCAAGGAATTGTAATCGCTCCGTCCGATGGGTTCGGTGTTCGAGGACAACGTCCCATCGAACTGAGGGAATGGTTCCATCAGGATATACGCTGGAACGGTAGCGGACAGGTTTAAAACGCTGGCTGCCTGGTTCGGACCCATATGCCCGAAGAATGGGTTTTGCACTTGAGAGTCGCATCTAACCGCCGCAGCAGCAGCAGCTAGCGTCGCACATTGGGCGATCTGCGCCGGCGTCAGGGCGTTAAAGTTTGTTCCGACACGAATGTTGCCTGTGTAGGTGCCTACAAACGAGGTATCGAGAACAAAGCCACCCGGAAATTCATGCTGGATGCCCAATGAATAATGTTGCACCCGTGTGATTTTTCGATTGCGTTGGTCATAGCTGGTTGAGTTGCTGCCGGTTCCTGCCAGCAACCCGTCAAGCGGACCAGTGGGAGGCGTCAATCCAGCCGGATAAGGATTGCCATTGAAGAAACCAGGACCAGGCGTTACCGGGTTCGGGTTGAAATAGTTCGTCACCTGGGTAAAGGTAGTGTTTCCACCCAGTTCGAAGGCAAATCCGTAATTCACTCCATAGCCGCCACGTACGACGGTTTTGTCATTGAGTGCCCACGAAACACCGATCCGGGGTTGGAAATGGTTGTACTGCGTATCATAAGCACGGCGTCCGTTGCCAAGGAATGTGAAGCCGCCCACAATCGGGTTGGGCATCGTGAAACCAGTGGACGTCCCGTTCTTTAGCAGCAGCGTATTGTTGGGTGGGAAGGCATTGGCGCTGTTTAGTATGCCCGTGAGCGGATTAACGCAGGTGTAGCAGAGGCCGCCATTGAGCCGGTCATGCCGTTCGTGGGGCGAGTGCTCAAAGTCCCAGCGCATGCCCAGGTTGAGCGTCAGGCGGGGATGGATTTTCCAGTCATCCTGAACGAAGGCGGCATAGTACGGGTAGGTCTCATAGATCGCAAGGTTGTAGGGAATATTGCCATCATTGGGAATTCCCATAATGATACTAGCTAGGCCGGAGCCTGTTGAACCAGTGACTCCCGCAGGATCAGTGTTTGCGTTGTTCGGATTGAAGCGGGTGAAGTTGTCGGTAAAGTTAAAGATACCGCCGGGACCGTTCGACGTTGGGGCTACTTCGCCAGCGGCGCAGCACGGTATGGCGATGACCTTCAGATACTGGCCGCCATAGCGTAAGTTATGGTTGCCTATTGTCTGGGAAATCGTTGGTGCAACTTCAAAGTCAGCGTTAAACGGTGGATGGCCGAAATCGGAAAACGCCCTGGTGCCAATAATGTTGGCAATAACGTCATTATTATTAAGCACAGGGGCAAAGCTTGTGCTCGTGGATGGTGGAACTGGATAGGTGGTAAATCCCAGGTCCTGCGGCGATAGCTTGGCTGTCCCCGCTGCCAGTCCGCCGTCAGGTGAACTGTCAACCTCGCGTGTATAAGAAACCCGCACGTCTGCCACCAGAGTCGAGTTGAATGTATGGGTGGCACTCAGGATCTGCGACAAAAATGCACGGGTATGGTTAATGTTTCCCGTCTCGATGCGAGGATCAGAAAACCCTGAATTGTTTCTGAAATCTGTTCCTGACCACCAGCTAAACATGCCATAAATCTTGGTACGGTCGCTGATGTTGTGGTCAATGCGAAAGAGCGTTTGGTTATATTGGGTACGCCCGCCGGTGTTCGAGACGAAATTGTTGATAAACCCGGGCTGGTTGGGCTTGGGATACAGCGCCAGAATCTTGAGGCCGATTTGGCTCACCAGGTTAGCTGGAATCACATCGTTCTTCCCACCCACGGAAAGCCGGTTGCGGGTCTTACAGGTTCCATCGGCGTTCGTCGAAGCGCACGAAAACGGGTTATAGATGCCGCCATTGTGGTTAACCCCCGGGCCTTTCAGATAGGCGCTCATATCCACGCTGCCATCCGGGTTGACAACGATACCGGTCGGGACAGTGGTGATCACGGGAGCAGGTTGGACTTCGCGCCAGCCTTCAAAACTGGCGAAGAAGTAGGTCTTGTCCTTCTTGATGGGGCCGCCAACAGTCCCTCCGAAATCATGCTGGTTATGAAAGCCCTTGCGCTGGTTCAATTGATTGAGTTGATAGAAGTTGGCATCTAAGACCGCGTTGCGCCAATAATCAAACGCCGCGCCATGCAGCGCATTAGTACCCTGCTTGATCACGAGATTGATGGTTCCACCACCACTGCGTCCAACTGACGCATCGTAGTTGGTGGTCTGAATCTTGAACTCTTGCACCGCATCGACGTTGGGCGAAATGAACCACGCTCCGCGGGCAGTGCTGGTTTGCTGCGAGATGGGCGCTCCATTCATCGTGAATTGGTTTTGATTGTTGACCACACCATTGATTTGAAATGAATTGGTCTGGTCCCATCCGCGCTGGGCGCCATTGCTGCCCGTAAACAGAACACCCGGATTCAGTTGCGCCAGCATGTAGACTTGGCGTCCGTTCAGTGGCAGGTTTTGTGTCTCCTGCGTTCCGACCACAGAACCGCCGGAAGCATCTGCTGTGTTCACGGCGACGGCGCTGGCAACAACTTCCACGCTTTCTGAGACCGTGCCCACTTCCAGCCGGAAGTTCAGGTTTACCTTCTGGGCAACGCTAACGACTACATTTTTCTCGACCGACTTCTTGAAGCCCGGTGCCTCAACCGTGACCTGATAGGTCCCCGGCTGCACAAACGGGATGGAAAAGCTTCCCTCGGCATTGCTCGTTGTGCTGTAAGTTTGTTGCGGACCTTTGGCCGTTACTTTTGCGTCGTGAATTACGGCACCGGATGGGTCCTTCACCTGGCCGAGGATCAAACCGCGATATTCCTGGGCATGCAGCCCCATGGGAAAGGATAGGGCCAGCAGGCAGATAGCCAGACTTGCCGTAAGCCAATGCCGGCCGTTTGCTGCTGAGGTTACAAAGCTGCTCCACGTACGTGCCTGATGGTTGCTCTTATGGCTGCTCATTGAATGCTCTCCTCTTTGTGCATGAGTGGTATAGATCCATGGTCATTGCACCGTGGTCCGAGATCTATCCCTCGCTATTTTTAGTTGTTGGACTTGCACTTGCTGGGCACGTCTACGCCACAGATGTTTTGCCGACGCCGCCCTCCAGGATGCACGGAAGTCTATGCAACAGAAGTGAGAGCTGTCAAGACAAAAATCGTCAGGGTAAACGATATTCATTGCCAGTTTACTGCAAGGTAAACGATTACCCTTCGAAACCGTTAAATCCTTGTTGTTTATGGTATGCTCTCGCCATGGTGACAATGACCGATATTGCTCGCGACCTCAAGGTTTCGGTCGTGACGGTCTCCAAGGTCCTGCGCAACGACGGCAAGATCAGCCCAGCGACTCGCAAACGCGTGTTGCGAAGGGCCAAAGAGCTGAATTACCAGATGAACTGGGTTGCCCGCAGCCTGGTCACGCGGCGGACCTACACGATCGGACTGCTCCTGCCGAATTTCACACATCCATTTTTTGCGGAAATTGCCAAGTCCGTGGCCGAGACCATTCGGCCGCATGGCTACCACGTGATCATTTCGTACTTCGAGGAAGATCCCGAATTGGAGGCCCGGGAGACCGATACCCTGTTGGCCCGGCAAGTGGATGGCCTGATTATCGCCTCTGCCCAATCGCCCAATCGGGTAGAAGTGTTCGAGCGGATTCAACAACGGAAGGTACCCTACGTTTTGATTGACCGCCCCGTGGCCGGGGTGAATGCTTCTTTTGTTGGGGTTAACAACGAGGTGGTTGGCCGGCTCGCCACCGAGCATCTCATAACGCAGGGCTGCCGCCGCATTGCGCACCTGCACGGTCCCGGAACTGGCATCGCGATAGGACGTTTGGAGGGGTACCGCCAAGCCCTCGCAAAACACGGCCGGCCGGCACCGGCCAGCTACATTGTTGACGGCGGCTACGGAGATGACACTGGGTATGAAGCGATGCGCCAATTGCTGCGGCGTCATCCGATCCCCGATGGGGTTTTCTGTTATAACGATCCGGTTGCGATCGGCGCCATCAAAGCAATTCGCGAATCAGGGCTTGACGTGCCCCGCGACATCGCCGTGGCTGGAGCCGGCAACGTACACTATTCGGACTTGCTGGCGGTGCCGCTTACCACCGTTGATCAAGGCACGTCCCAGATCGGGAAGCTGGCCGCCGAACTTCTGCTTCAGCGAATCACCTCAAAGCGCTTTGTGCGCCCCAAGAAAATCATCATCTCTCCCAAACTCGTAGTACGGTTATCGAGTCAGCACCGTTACGTTGAGAAACTCGAGCACGCCACATTGTCCATTGCGCCTACCAAAAACTCCATCGGTCGTGATTTGGGCAGCGTGAAGGTTGTAAGTAGGTCGGAAAAGCGACACGTTCGGCCGCTGGTGCGCGCCCTCGCGATTGACAAGCGCGAGAGCTAGATTTTCACTCCGGTAAGTTCTTCACTTAAGGTCCATAAACGCTCTGCTGCCTCCGGATCGATGGCATATTGCCGCACACCGACGTTGCTGGCGGAATCGGGGCGACATCCACATCCTGAAGAATTCCGAAAGATTCGATCCAATAGCGCACATTCAGACACATGGCGAATCTTCGGAATTCTTCATGACAAGTCAGGCATCCAATGCAGGGGCAATGGTGAAACCAAGATGAGGATGCATTGAGTGGCTAAGACGAACGCAGCCCGAATTCTGGATGGACTTGGGATCAAATACGAGTTGCGAGAGTATGAGGTGGACCCTGACGATTTGTCAGCGGACACAATGGCGGCAAAGGTCGGCTTACCGCCAGAGCAGGTCTTCAAGACCCTTGCCGTGCAGGGGGACCGGTACGGAATCTGTCTGGCAGTAGTTTCCGCGGATAATGAACTGGACTTCAAGGCGCTTGCAAAACAGACGGGTGACCGCAGGGTGGATATGGTTCCTTTGAAGGACGTGCAAGCCGTGACTGGTTACATTCGCGGCGGAATTACCGCTCTGGCCTGTAAAAAAGACTATCCCGTATATATCGACGAACTTGCGGAAATCTGCGACGTAATTTCGGTGTCGGCAGGAATGAGGGGAACGCAAAGCCTGCTAGCCCCGGAAGACTACATCCAGGCGGTCAACGCCAAGGTCGCAGCCATTGTGACGGCGAAATAACGGCCTTCCAACGCGCTGTTCCCGGCCTAGCTGAGCTTGTGCCTTTTTGTGCATATGCCAGGATGGAAGCCATTTCTCTGAGTGCTTGATTTTAAATGGCGGGGACGAGACTCGAACTCGCGACCACTGCCGTGACAGGGCACCAAAAATGAAGTAAATCAAAGACTTGGCGAGGACGGGCGGGACTGTTCAGGACTATTCAAGACAGAGATTTGGCACATGATTGGCACATGAAAACCTTCCGGTTAAACTGGCTCCAAAACGGGTGTGCTTCGCCAAAATAGAAACTGCTGCACGGTTGGTGTAATTCTTAAAGACAGCCAAGTGGAACAGTTTGTGGCAACACGGAATTGTGACGGGAAAGAAGCAATTCGTCGTCGGCTGGCGGAAAACGGACACAGCTCCCCGTCTCCCGCTTGCTCCCGCGCCCTGAGTCTATTCGTCCATTCAGCGCTTACGCAGCGAGATCGTAACGATGGTGCAGACCGCCGAGCCTGGTTGAAGAAACAATTCTCCATCCGGCAATGCGCCGCTCAAATCAACAGCGTTCTTGTGTCTAAAGTGATTTGAATCACGATTGGAGTATCAAGCTTTCGGCACACTTGGGAGCCGGAGCCTCGCGGCCATCTTCACCAACGCAGCGAGGGAGTCGGCCTTCATCTTCTGCATCACTTTGCCGCGGTGTGCCTTCACCGTGATTTCGCTTATGCCGAGTTCCCCACCGACCTGTTTATTCAACAGACCGGAAACCACCAGCGCCATAACCTGCTGCTCACGATGTGTGAGTGACGCATAACAATTCCGGAGCGCTTGCATCTCCGCCTCGTAACCAAGTGCAACCCGGCTACGTTCGACGGCTTGCCGGATGGCACTCAAAAGTGCGTCGTCACTGAATGGCTTGGTCAAGAACTCCACAGCCCCTGCCTTCATGGCTTGGACCGTTGTGGGCACGTCGCCGTATCCCGTGATGAAGATGATCGGCATATCCGGCCGCTCGACGGCGACACGCTTCTGTAGGTCGAGACCATTGAGGCCTGGAAGAGAAACGTCAAGGACTAGACAGCTCGGAACAAGGCTTCGTGGGCGATCGAGGAACTCTCGTGCGGATGCGAATGTCTCCGGATGCCAGCCTTCGCATTGAATCAGCAACTGCAGCGACTCACGGACGGAGATATCGTCATCAACAACGAATACGATGGGTGTTGCCGGTGTCATCGGTGATGACTCCAATTGATGGCCAAAAGCGCGCGCTAACGTCATAGTATATTCCCAAATTCGTGAGAGTCGCCGATCGCTCACCTCACTCGAAGTGCAGTATTCAGCGCCTGAAGCAGGGCCGTGTCGCTGAATGGCTTGAACAAGAATTCAACGGCTCCTTGCTGGAACGCTCGCCTGCGGACAACCTCGTCCTTCTGAGCACTGATGAAGATGATCGCAATGTTGTGTCCGCGAAGCTGCAATTCTCGCTGGAGATCCAATCCAGTCATGCCCGGCATGGCGATGTCGAGGATGAGACATCTAGTTTGAATCAGGCTATCGGAACTGAGGAACTCTTCCGCAGATGAGAAGGAGTGCGTCGCAAATCCGAACTCCCGCAATAAGTCGGGCAATGACTCGCGCACGGATTCATCATCATCCACTACTGCCACAAGTGGATATTCGCCCGCGATCTTTTCTTGGTAGGAGTCCATAACACAAGAATGCGGCAGACTTGGTAAAGAGTCTATTGCACTTAGGTATTGGTCGTGTAAGGGATAGAAAATGAAAATGTTGCTCCTGAACCTTCATTTAGCGTTGCCCATAAACGACCATGATGTTGTTCTATTATGGAGCGAGAAACCGACAAGCCAATCCCCATCCCGTCATTCTTGGTCGTGTAGAAGGCTTGGAATAGTTTGTCCATAGATTGAGGGTCGAAACCGATCCCCGCATCTTTCACGCTAAGGAGCGCCCGATCGCCTTCGTCTCGTTCGGTCCTGATCAGCAACTTCCTGGGGCGATCATCGACGGTATTCATCGCGTCTGAACCATTCCGGAGGAGGTTCAGGATTACCTGCTGAAGCTGGACTCGGTCACCTGTGACAAGCGGGAGGTCGTCGGCAAGCTCACATCGCAAAATTACCTGGTTTCTTTGAAGCTCACTCAATGACAGAGCAGTCACCTCTCTCGTAGCGTCATTCAGATCCACCCGCTCAGCGATGGTGTCTTTCTTGCTGAAGAGTGCGCGCAATCGCGTGATCACATCAGACGCACGGTTGGCATCGCGAATCGTTCGCCGGGCCGTTTCACGCGCACCGTCGACGTTCGGTGGATCCAATGTCAGCATCCGCAGACAGGTGCTGGCGTTAGTGACGATACCTGAGAGCGGCTGGTTCACTTCGTGCGCGATTGACGCCGTCAACGCTCCGAGGCTCGTGACCCTCGCCATGTGCGTGAGTTCGGACCGGAGTTTGCTGAGCGCCTCTTCCGCGAGCTGGTGTTCCGTCACATCCTGGATCGCGCCAATATGCTCCAGCCGCCCATCCTTGTGTCGGATCCCGTAGGACTTCGTGCGTAGGTACTTGACCCGGCCGCCCGGCATCCGCAGCCGGATCCCGTAATCATGGTCGTTAATATTTCTTCGCGCCAGGTCCATTTTTTCGGAGAGCAACGAAATGTCTTCCGGATGGACTCGGCTACCAATCTGCTCGAGCGTCACGGGTACATCGGGGTCCAACTCGAAGATGCGATAGAGCTGCTCTGAAAACGTGATTTCGTCCGTGTCTATACGCCAGGAAAAACTGCCAGTTAAACTGAGACGCTGGGCCTCCGCGAGAAACGCCTCGCTGCGCTTGAGTGCTTCCTCCGCGCGCTTGCGTTCGGCGACTTCCTTTCTCAGCCCTTCGTTGGCTGCAGCAAGTTCTGCGGTCCGTTGTGCAACGCGTTGATCGAGTTCGTCGGCAACGCGCTTCTGTTCGCTTAAGAGTCGTGCTTGTTGTAGCCCGATCAACGCTTGGTTAGCCGCTATGCTCAGAAGAAGCGCCTCGGTATCCCGCGGGAAACCTTCTCGACGAGATCCTGCTACGATGACCCCGATTTCACGCTGAACACCGAGAGGCCAGGATACGAGTGAAACCTCTTCGTCTCCAATGTGACTGCGTTCCTGGAGATAACGTTTTTGAGGGTCATCTCCCAACCAGCGATTGAGGAACGTACAGAGCTCTCGCGGTCGGAACAGCTGATCTTGCGATTGTTCT